>CAYXEE010000035.1:10731-13048 GCA_964463935.1 uncultured Chitinophagaceae bacterium
GAAGCAACGAATATCTTGTTGTTCGCGATGGTCCAGATAATACCAGCGTAGTAGATCCTGATGCCCGCATAATGCACTTTAAATATGTAAAAATAGATTCCGTTACGTATGTTGATCGCTACCTTACTCCTCGAAGCGAACTTCAAACAGGACAAGGTTTATCAATTACATCAATAAATCACCCGACAGGAATTGCTACTTTTCCACGCAGCGCGGATTTTATTTTAACACAAACTTCAGACGGGATTCAATATTCTGCAATTTGGATGGTTTATTCTAAAACTTCTGATTTCGAGGGATGGCTTCCGAAATATGATCCTAGTATTTCCACAGTAGATTTTATTCGCCCGAACAGATTTACGAATGCTCAATGCGTAACTATTGACGCATCTCGAAACATTTATATTGTCGATGCAAAGCAAGACAGTGTTGTAAAATTTACGAGTCTCGGTCGGTTTAAATCTGAATCATTCGGAGCAAAATCTCCCGGCATAACTCTTAAGAACCCGCAAGGCATTGCTGTAGCAGAAAAAACGTTGTATGTGTGCGATACTGAAAATGATAGAATTGTTTTGTACAGATTATCGTCTGATAACTAAACAAAAATTTTCCAGTGCAAATTCAAAGACAGCTCCGCTGTCTTTTTTTATTTTATGAAAAAGAAAACAATTGTAATTTTCAGCGGAGCGGGACTCTCTGCGGAAAGCGGCGTCCCAACTTTTCGTGATTCGGGCGGTTTGTGGGAACAGCATCGTATTGAAGATGTAGCTTCTCCCGAGGGATGGACGCGTAATAAAAAGCTCGTACTTAATTTTTATGCCGAACGTTTTCTTTCACAAAATAAATGCATGCCTAATCCTGCTCACTCTGCAATTGCGCTTCTTTCAAAACATCACACAGTTACAAATATAACGCAAAATATTGATACGCTTCTTGAACGAGCAGGTTGTAATACTGTTTGGCATCTGCACGGCAGAATTGATATGCAAAAGTGTGAATTTCATAATTCAGTTGGTTTCCCTAACAGCATTGAATTTGAATGCGATTTCAAATCAACGATTGAAAAACCTATCGCTTTGGGAGACCTCTGCCCTAAGTGCGGCGGACAATTGCGTCCTGATGTTGTGTGGTTTGGCGAACCTGTTGATATGCGGGAAGAATACCTTCAGAAATTGATATATTCTACAGATATATTTATAGGCGTAGGAACTTCGGCTTTAGTTTATCCGGCAGCGGGAATTATTTCAATGTTTCGTCGAACGATTGAAAAATATTTTATTGACCCGCATCCAAACCACGAAGTATTAAACGGATTTACTATTATTCAAGGGAAAGCAAGCGAAACTTTGCCGGGCTTGATTGAAAAATTGATTTAGCCCGTATTACGCAATCCGGCGGCAATTCCATTGATGCAAAGAAATATCAATTCCTCAAATTCTTTTTTTTGTACGTCAGAATATTTCTCGCTTCGAAGTCGTTTCAACAACTCAACCTGAATAAAACTTAGCGGATCAATGTAAGGATTTCTCAGCATAATTGATCGTTGTAAAACAGAATTATTATCCAAAATATTTTTCTGTTTTGTAATGGTTGTAACAATCTTCTTTACGGTTTCAAATTTCGTTTTTAACAGATCAAAAACTTCGGTACCGATAGTTTCCGGCGCTACTAAACCTGCGTACTGTTCGGCAATATCAAAATCTGCTTTTGCAATAACCATTTGAACATTATCAACCATTGCTCTAAAGAATTCCCAATGATTATACATTTGTTGAATTGCCTGCAGCGATACTTTAGTATTTCCCTGAAGAATTGCATCTACTCCAAGCCATCCGGGAATGTTATGTCTGCTTTGCATCCACGCAAAAACCCAAGGAATTGCGCGCAAATCTTCAATTCTTTCTGTGTTAACTCGTCGCGCCGGACGCGACCCGATTTTCATTTTTGTAATTTCTTTTAACGGAGTAGCTTGAAAATAATATTTTACAAAATTTTGGTTTTCATAAACAGTAGTTCGATACGTTTTGTAACTTTCGGAAGAAAGTCGGGGCATTATTTCCAGCCATTGCGGATGTTTTGCAAGTTTAATTTTGCTCTGATTTGTTTTATCAAAATACTTAATCAGCATTGCAGACGTTGTAAGTTCGAGTGTGCGAAGAGCAATTTCTTTGTGAGAATATTTTAAGGAAATTACTTCTCCTTGTTCTGTAATTTTTATTTTGCCGTTTATTGAATGACCATTGAGCGCCATAACTGCTTGAAATTCAGGTCCTCCGCCGCGACCCGCAGATCGTGGCCGTAGATCTCGCAACAGATA
>CAYXEE010000036.1:0-13007 GCA_964463935.1 uncultured Chitinophagaceae bacterium
TTCGGAGCGGAGAAGGCGGGAGTCGAAGCATTTTTTGATTTTGCGTAACTTCAGATATTAAATAAAAATCAATTTTATTTTCCTGCAAACAATGCCGCAACTTGATCTTTAGAATTTTTAGAAATAACGTTGCCGCTCATATCTTTAATTACCATTCCGCCATCTTCAGCAGATTCTGCGTACGCAATTGCTTCGCCGTTTGCATTTTTTACCGTTGCTTTTCCATCAACCATTCCAACGGTAAATTTTTTGTCTGCATACGCAACAGTTACTTCTTTTGTCTGTTCGTTAAATGCAACATTGATTCCATCGGAGGAAAGAGTTGCAGCCATCGGATTGCTGCCGGTCCAGAATTCAATGGTGTTTAGTACAACAGCATCTACAAATACTGCAATTCCATATACCGGAACAACGTATGATCCGACCAAAAATACTAATTCAACTACCCATTTATTGCCGAGCGAGCCGTTCCAATTGTACACTTTTTTTGTAAGATTGAACGAGCCGTAGCATCCCACAGCCATAAATGCCATGGTTGCAATTAACAACACAACAACCGCTTTTTTGAAGATTTTTTTCATAATGTAACTCCAGAAATATGGTGATTGGAAATTATTTAGTGAAGCTGATGAGTGATGGTAAATTATTTTACCGTGAAAAGCAAGAGGTTGTAGAAAAAACTAATTTTTTGTATTCTATGAATGTCATTCATTCTTCAGGAAAAAATTTATGAAACGTCTGTCGTGCGGCATACTTTGTCTTACCGTAACGGTAACATTATTTTCGCAGCAATTAAGTTCATGGAAAACTACAAATTACGCATCTTCGCCGACAGCTTCACGCTTAAACGATGGATTTTTTCTTTCCGCAAATCTCGGCTGGGCGGTAAACGGCATCGGACAAATTCACCGGACGACAAACGGCGGAATTTCGTGGCAGAAACAGTTTGATAAAACAAATTACACGCATTTTCGTTCAGTCGGATTTTTTGATTCGCTGAACGGTTATGCCGGCGCGCTCGGTTTCGGCGATGCGAACAATACGGCGGCGAAAGATACTGTTATTCTCTACAAAACTACAAACGGCGGAGCATTGTGGATTCCTGAACATCAATTGACAAGCGGAACAATTAAACGCGGATTTTGCGGAATGCATGTTTTTAACGATTCCATTATTTATGCCGTCGGCAGAGTGCGCGGTCCCGCATGGTTTTACAAAACAACAGACCGCGGAAAAACTTGGACCGCAAAAGAAATGAATCAATATGCGGCGGGATTGATAGATGTGTATTTTTTCAATAAAGATACCGGAATGACGGTTGGCTTAACAAATATTACACACGAACAATCCAGCGGAATAATTTTATTTACAACAAACGGCGGAGAAACATGGACGCAGCGGTTTGTAACTTCGCGCAACAACGAGTGGTGCTGGAAAATTTCATTTCCATCGCGCACTATCGGTTATGTAAGTCTGCAAAGAAACGGCAACGTTGCTCCGGTCTTTATTCTAAAAACAACGGATGGCGGAACAACGTGGCAGCAAAAACAATTTTCATCCACCGGATATTTTGTGCAGGGAATCGGATTTATCAATGAGACGCTCGGATGGATTGGAGGAACAACATTGTCGCCGTATCAAACAACGGACGGCGGAAACACGTGGGCGCCGTTAACTATCGGAAATCAATTAAACAGATTTAGAAAAGTGAACGATTCCATTGCGTACTTTTTCGGCGCGTCAGTTTTTAAATATTCGTCCGGAACTTCGCTTGGCGCGACAAAAGAAAAAATTGCCGTACCGGAAAATTCTTTGCTCGAAACAAATTATCCAAATCCGTTTAACCCGCAGACGACAATTGAATTTAAAATTCCCGAAGATGGATTTACGACTCTTCTTATTTACGACAGCAAAGGGGCGTGGGTGAGAACGCTTGTAAACGGAATTATGAACAAAGGAAATTATACGCTTACGTGGAACGGACGCAACGAAGCGGATGAAGAAGCCGCCTCCGGCGTGTATCTATACAAATTGCAAACAAAAAATTATTCTGAAACGAAGAAAATGGCGCTGGTGAGGTGAAGGGCGCGGTAAAACGATGTAGGTAGTAGCGCTTCTCTTTCGTGTTGTCATAAGTTTATTATCCAGTCGCAAATCTTTGTAAGTTGTTGGTCGTGAGTAAGATTGGCTGCATTGTTCATTGTCCCGCTTTGCAGTTGCTTGAAAATTTCATCTGCCATTGTATTTTCAATCGCAGCACCGATGAAAAAGGTTTTGGGTTTTAATTTTTTCTTGTCAAAACTTGTGCGTATTCTGTTAAGGGCAGAGTTTGCAGTCTTCCAATGTTCGTCTGCACCCGCTGGGTCAATGCCACCTTTCAGTTCTCCCAACGCAATGTATTTGTCGGGTTGGTGGAAGATGGATTGTTTTCCTGTTTTCAAATCGTAAGGTTTTGCCTGCAAAATGGAAAGGTCAACATTCTTGTTTACCAACAGAACATTAATATTCAAAATTAAAAGTCGGTCTGTTTTACGCTTCCAGTGTATTGCTTTGATACGTTTTTCAATGTCTGTGTCGTCTGTTGGCTTGTCAAGCCAAGTGTTTGTGTCGTTGTCTTTCCAGTTGTATTTGATACCGGCGATATTGAAAACAGAAATGAGTGAACGTAAAAACTTCCTTTCTCCAAGCGAACCTGCGAGGTTTCTCGCTTTGCCGCCAAGCGCATCACCTTTTGTAAGTAAATAGCGATAAACTAATTCATCTATGAAACTTTCTCCGGCAGGTTCAAGAAATTTTTCAATCAGTCCTTTGATTGCAAGGGTTCTATCGTCTTCTGTCAAGTAATTCAGGGATTTGTCGGAAAGTCCAGATGCCGTTAGTAAGCCAACTCTCAAATCTTTTACATTCAAAAGGTCTTTCGGCTTTTTTATTTGCGAAGCAAGTCCTTTCAATGCTTTTGCTTCTTCAATGTATGGAACAGCGATATAGTTTTTCTCCAATGCCATTGCAATAAAACCAGCTCTGGTTTCTGCTCTTGATGTAACTAAATCGTCGGAAGATTTTATATGTGAATTTGCGATTATCTTTTTTGCCATAAGTAAACACATTTGCGGACTTCGGTTCGTCCATAGTTGCCCATTTGCTGACTGCTGTTGCCTTTGCCTTTGGGTAAAACAAAAATTTTATTGATACTGTAACCGAAGTTTCCCGCAAACTCGGATAAGATTAAATCAACTGGAATTTCTTCGCCACCGTAACGCACATTGTCGTTTACCATAACGCAATAACCGCCACTCTTTGTAATTCTTGCCATTTCGTAAATCACAAAACACAATTCCAAGAAATAATTTTTTACCATTCTCGGAATATTGTTGTTGTTGAGCTTATCCAATTTGTTTAGCTCGTCAAGAATGGTGTTTACTTCGGTCATTGCTGCACAATTATTGTAAGCAGTTATTACTTTTTCAAAACTTTCTTGTCTGCCAATAGAAGTATAAAACTGACTTAGATATTCCAGTTTTTCTTTATTCTCTACAGTGCAAGAAAGCATAGTTTGACGAAGATTACGAACTTGGTCATTGTCTTGTCCGAGAAAAACCAATTCTAAGGCATATGTTCTTGTGTAGTCGTAACGATTACAGTAAGGAGGTGATGTAATTATGAAATCGAAAAAGTTGTCTTGAAGTTTTGGCAATTCTTCCAAACAAGAACCTGCAATAATGTTTACCGGTTTTTGTTTTACACCATTTCCGTTATTGTTAAACTGCTCAAACAAATTTATTGGCTGATTTGGATATAGGTCAGTTACAATTTGATGAAGTTTGTTTTTTAGAGCTTCTTCAAAAGTCAGAATTTTCCCTTTGTCAAATGGCTTGCCCGATAATTCTCTTTTGCAGCGATAATCCCAACGCAAATACTGACCGTCTTTTCGTGTGTAACTAATTTCTTCTAAAACAGAAAAAGCAGCAAACCGTAGGACGGTTTGCGTTTTTTCATCTTTAATTTTTAAGCAGTAGCTCAAAAATTTATTTAATAAACTTTCAGTGTCGTCAGAAAAAGCGTCTTTCGTAATTGAAATATGTTTAATATGGGAATCGTATTCTTCAATTTTCGATAACTCAGTCCACAGATTTTTTATTGTTGTTCGGAGTTTTTCAGTGTCAATGTCATTTAACGCTTCTCTTGTCTGCATTACGAAAACACCAACGGGAAGCAATTCAACACCATAAGATTGCCAACCAAGTTCTTGTCCGGCAAATAGGGTTGTGCCCGCACCAGCGAATGGGTCAAGAAGTTTGCCGGGTTTGGGACTGTATTCTGTCAGGAAGTATTTTACAAGAGTAGATGAAAAACCTTCTTTGTATTTGAACCAGCGATAAATTGGTTCGTCTTTGTTTGCCTGAAAACTCACAATTTTCCGGCTCAAATTGTAAGCCGTTTCCAACCTGTCAGCCAATCGGTTGAATAAAAGTTGTCGCTCTATAGGAACTAATTCTGCTGTTTTTATCATTCGTCAAAATAAAAATTTTAAGTGTCGTATTTGCCGGTCTTATTTACAGATTTTCAATGATGCACCTCATTTTTAGTATTCTCGGCCGCCACAATTCTTTTCACTATATTAAATATCCCTGCTCATATTATACCAAATTAGAGGTTGCTACGCAATGCGCATATTTATTGCAAAAAATATTAGCGGCAACCCTTCGAGGGTTTCCATTTGTGAAAGGAATACTTTTTTTGAAATTTTGTACGTTAGCAAAATTAACCCTCGAAGGGTTTGTAGATATTAAAACTTTTTAAGATTCAACTCATTATTTTTCCAACAGCAATGCCAACGCAACCGCCGTTGCCCACGAAAGCGCTTTAAATTCTCCCTTCAGTAAAGCATTGTGTAATTCTTCTTTGCTGAGAAAAATTATTTCTTGTTCTTCTAAATCATCGGCAATTATTTCGCCGACCTTTTCTGCATTTTTTGCAAAAAATAAATTTGCTACGCCGTTGCCGTGATTTCCATCGCACGGAAAAGAGCCGAGATGAATCCACTCTTTTGCTTCATAGCCGAGTTCTTCGCGCAATTCTCGTTTTGCGCAACCAAGCGGATCTTCGTTTGGTTCAAGATAGCCGCCGACCGTTGCAAGCGTAATTCCATTAGCGGCATATTTTGTCTGGCGGAAGCAAACAAATTTTCCGCTGCTGTTTTTTACCACAACGTTCACGTAATCCGGCGAAATAATCCATGGCCATTGCTCTATTATTTTCCCATCGGGAAGTTGAATAGTATGATCTTCAACCGCCAGCCATTTGCTATGATTAAGGATACGTTCTTTTTTTAAAGTTTTCCAGCGCCGCATAGAGAGAAATGAAAAATAATTATTTTAAAACAGCGTACATTAACAAGTCGCAGATTTTTCCGTTTTTTACAATTGCATTTTTTTTACGTCCTTCAAACGCGAATGCGTTTTTTTCCAAAATGCGCGCGGATGCTTTATTCCAATCGAACACATCGGCAAAAATTCGTACAATATCGAAACGCTCGAACGCATATTTCCGTATAGCGCCGACCGCTTCGCTTGCTATACCGCGCCCCCAATATTCTTCGCCGAGCCAGTAGCCGATTTCCATGCTTTTGCTGTACACATCTGTTTGCGGAATAATTCCTATTCCGCCGACTGCAAAACTATCAATTATTATTGCAAACTGCGTATCGCGAAGCGATTGTGTGTGAAGAATCCAGCGTTCCGCGTCAATAATTGTGTAGGGATGCGGAAATGTATCTCGAACATTAATCCATACATTAAAATTATCTGCGTTATGAACAAGCGATTGCTGGTCGCCGTTCTGCCACGGTCGTAAAATTGAATGCTGCAGATGTAACATTGTTATTTTAGATTCTCTGGAAAAAACATACGTACAAATAAAAAACTATACGGCAACTTTTATTATTGCTTTTAAAACAGAAGATTGCGGCGGCTGCGCAGCGTGCGCATCTTCGGGAAACAGCACGGCAAACAAATCAGAAACAAGTTGTACGGTAAACAACGGCGGGTCGTTGTATAATTCCACGTCGTTATCATGATTATATTCTGCAGCAATATTTTTACAAGAATCTACATCGTGCCATTCCAGCGGAAAAGAGCCGTCAATTGCAAGTTGAATGTCAATATAACGGGTGTGCGTTTCCAGTTTTTTTCGTTCGCTGCCGGCTTCATCTTTTGCGATGATAATAAAAATATCGTCTCCTTCAATTTCTGTTTTTCCTAAAGGAAGCAAGCGAAGATTGGCGTGTTTAAGATATTCAAAAGCGTGGCGAAAACTTGGGTGAACGGTATAATACTTTTCAGCGCGGGAAAGGTGATCGAGTATCATTGGCGTAATCTCCTTTATTGTTGAACATGTTTGAAGAAAGGTATAAAAGATTTGCCGAGAGAACAAGAAGAAAGAACAATAATGAACATTGTAAAAAGAGTTGTTTTTGCAGGAAATACAGCAGATACATTTGAATATTTCACGATTTTCAAAAAAATTAGTTGAATTTGTAAAGACGAAACAACCGAAATAGCCGCATTCTTTAAATTTCTAAGGCGTATTGTATTGGTTCGGGTAAAGCGCGCAGTTTACATAACAATTTGGTAATAATAGGATAATCTCTACATAAAGAATTTTTAACAATTTCTTGCAAATTGAAGTGAAAATTTTTTAACAAAAGGAACAACGTTGAAAAAAAATCTTATCCTCCTTATCGGTTTATTCGCAATAGTTTTTCCGGCATTATCGCAGGAAGAAAAAAGCGACACTACAAAACAATTTTTATTAGAAGAAATTGAAGCGTTAAAACAGCATAACGAAAGCGCGAATGAAATTTTAATGGATATGAAAAGCGCCGTTGACCTTGCGCGTAAATTAAAAATTTCCGGATATATGCAGACGCAATTTCAGATATCTGATGGAATTGGAAATAATAATTACACAATAGGGAATTTTGCGGGCGGTGCGTTTCCTGCGAATGTCGGTTCGCGTTTTCTAGTGCGGCGCGGAAGATTAAAAATTGCTTACGAAAACGATATTACATTCTCTCAATATGTTCTTCAATTTGATGTAACGCAAAACGGTTTAGCAGTCAAAGACGCATTTATTAATTTAAAAGATCCGTGGACTCGCTCGTGGAATTTTAAATCCGGCGTGTTCGATCGTCCGTTCGGATTTGAAGTTGCATATTCATCAAATATGCGCGAAACGCCGGAGCGTTCGCGTTTAGCGCAGACATTATTTCCCGGCGAACGCGAGCTTGGAGCGCAGATTGAATTTGCGCCCGAACTCGGCGATTGGACAAATTACAATTTAAAGATAGGCGTATTTAACGGCGTGCTTCCCAATGGAAATGAAAATGATAACCGCAAAGATATCATCGGCAGAGCGGGATTTATTCTTCCGTTTGAAGAACAAAACATGGCTCTCGACGGCGGAGTTTCTTTTTATTACGGCTCAGTAAAAAACAGTTCGAAATTTTTCTATGCGTTTGATGAAAACAGTAAAAGTTTTTCTGTTGATTCGGCGGTAAGCAATATTGGCGGGATTAAAAAGCGGCAATATCTCGGAGCGGATTTTCAGTGGATTTATGATATTCCTTCGCTCGGCGGAATTTCTGTGCGCGGCGAATATATTTTTGGAACTCAGCCCGGAACAATTTCTTCCAATAGTTTTTACAATCCCGGAGCAGCCGTAACGCCGCTGTACGTAAGAAAATTTTACGGCTATTATGCGAGCGCGTTGCAAAACATTGGAACAAAACATCAATTGCTGCTGCGGTACGATGCGCTTGATCCGAATACAGAAATTGAAGGAAATCAAATTGGAGCGGCGGGAAAAATAACATCCGCTGCCGATATTAAATACAGCACAATCGGAATCGGTTATCTTTTTCATTACGACGATAATGTAAAGTTTACGTTGTATTATGAATTTGTAAACAATGAAAAAGTAAATTCTTCCGCAGCAGAAGCATCGCTCCTTTCTTACAAAGAAGATGCGAAAGACGATGTTTTTACTTTTAGAGTTCAGTATCGTTTTCCGTATTAATTAAATAGTTTGAAAACCTCACAGGTTTCTTAAACCTGTGAGGTTTAGAAAAAAAAGGGGAAAAAAGATGAAAAAAATTATTGCATCAATTCTTATAACAGCATTATCAACATCGCTGATAGCGGGAGAAGTGATTACCGTAAAAGGTTCGGATACGATGGTAATTCTTGCACAGCGCTGGGCTGAATTATATATGAAAAAAAAATCAGATGTAACAATTCAAGTAACAGGCGGAGGTTCGGGTACAGGAATTTCCGCGCTTATTAACGGCACTACGGATATATGCAACGCATCGCGCCCAATAAAACAATCGGAAAAACAGAAATTAAAACAACGTTTCAGCACGCTTGGCGTTGAAATTAAAGCGGCAAAAGACGGTATTGCGGTCTATGTAAATGAAAAAAATTCTGTGCAGGAGTTAACGCTTTCTCAAATAAAAGATATTTATACCGGGAAAATTACCAACTGGAAACAGATAGGCGGAAACGATACTCGGATAATTCTTTACAGCCGCGAAAATAATTCCGGCACGTATGTTTATTTTAGAGAAAATGTTTTGGACGATGAAGATTATGCGCCAAGCTGCCAGAATATGCCGGGAACTGCGGCATTAGTGAATGCCGTTGCAAAAGATCCGAACGGCATCGGTTACGGCGGCGCGGCGTACGGAAAAGGAATCCGCGAACTGAAAGTAAAACACGATGATAATTCTCCCGCTTATTATCCGAACGAAGAAAATATCCGTTCGGGAAAATATCCGATTACGCGCTTTTTGTATTTGTATGTAAAAAGCAAACCGACCGGAGCAATGAAAGAATATATTGATTGGATTTTAAGCGATGAAGGTCAGAATGTAGTTACAAAAGTCGGATATTTCCCGATTCGATAATATGACGCAGCAGCAACGGACAAATATTCTTTTAACAAAACGAAAATTTCGTTTTTCAGAATTTCTCGCGGAAAAAATAATTTTTTCCGCCGCATTAGTTTCATTTATTTTTATCATATTAATTTTTGTTTTTGTATTTCGAGAAACGCTTCCTGTTTTCGGCAGCGGAAAAACAACAGAACAAATTGCGCTTGAAAATTTGGAAGAGCAGGAAACATACGGCGAAGAATATGCGAACCAAGAAGCTCTTGCGCGCGATAAAGAGCAGCGGAAAAATTCTATTGAAGCGCGCGAGGGAGAAGCAACGTGGGAAAATCTTACCGGAAAAAATTGGCAGCCCGTTTCTTCAAATCCTAAATATGGAATTACTCCGCTTATTGCGGGAACGTTAAAAGTATCGCTCGTTGCAGTTCTGTTTGCCGCGCCGCTCGGAATTCTTGCAGCGCTTTTTACATCTGTCTTTGCGCCGAAGTGGGCAAAGGAAGGATTGAAACCGGCAATAGAAATTCTAGCAGGATTTCCTTCCGTTGTTATCGGTTTTTTTGCGTTGGTTGTTCTGGCTACATATATTCAAAATATTTTCGGATTTGAATATCGTCTAAACGCATTTATCGGCGGCGCTGCGCTCTCTCTTGCCGTTATTCCGATTATCTACACAATTTCAGAAGATGCGCTTTCTGCAATTCCAAAAACATTAACCGAAGCGTCGCTTGCTCTCGGCGCAACACAATGGCAGACAGCTCTGCGAGTAGTTCTTCCTGCGGCAACGCCCGGAATTTTTGCCGCCGTTTTGCTCGGCATCGGACGCGCATTCGGCGAAACAATGATTGTGCTTATGGCAACCGGAAACGCCGCAATGCTTTCTGTTAATCCGTTTGAACCTGTTCGCACAATGTCTGCAACAATCGGCGCGGAAATGGCGGAAGTGGTTTTCGGCGAAACGCATTACAACGTGTTGTTTCTTATCGGATCAATTTTATTTTTATTTACATTTTCGCTTAATGCAATTGCAGAATTGTTTGTACGGCGGCGGTTAATAAAAAAATTCAGCGGAACGTAATATGAAAAGAAAAATTACCGGCTGGATTGTGTATTCTTCAACGGCATTCTTTGCATTTCTTATTATCGCCGCAGTACTGCTGATTATGGGAAATATAATTTTCGGCGGATGGAACAGTATTACAATGGATTTTCTTCTCGGCGCGCCGGAAGAAGGAATGACGAAAGGGGGAATTTTTCCCGCAATAGTCGGAACATTTCTTCTCGTTGTCATTATGTCTATTGCAGGGGTTCCTGTTGGAACATTAACGGCAATTTACCTTAGCGAATACGCAAATTCAAAATCTATTTTTCCGCGCATCATTCGTTTTGCCGTAAACACATTAGCCGGCGTTCCCGCGATTGTCTTCGGTTTATTTGGTCTCGGATTTTTTATACAATTTGTTGGAACAGGCGTTGATAAAACGTTGTATGCAGACGGTCAGCTGCACTGGGGACAGCCGAATATTTTGTGGGCAAGTTTAACAATGGCGCTGCTCACGCTTCCGGTTGTTATTGTTTCTGTTGAAGAAGCGGTTAAAACGGTTCCGCGCGAATTGCGCGAAGCATCGCTTGCGCTGGGCGCAACAAAATGGCAGACGATTAAAAATGTTGTTATTCCAAATTCCATAACAGGAATGTTAACCGGAGGAATTCTTGCCGTAAGCCGCGGCGCGGGCGAAGTTGCGCCGATATTATTTACCGGCGCGGCATATTTTCTTCCGCATCTTCCAAATTCTCTTTCCGATCAGTTTATGGAACTCGGTTATCATATTTACATTATGGCGACTCAATCGCCCGATGTTGAAGCAACGCGGGGAATTCAATATGCAACAACGCTCGTATTGCTGCTGTTGACTTTTGCGCTGAATTTTTCCGCAATTTTTTTACGATACAAATTACGAAAACGATTACGCTAAAAATTATTAAACGAAGAGGCGCAGAGTTTTGGAGAAAAACTCCGCATCTCTGCGACTAAGCGTTACAAAGAGCGGTAAATAAAATTATGAAAACTTATCAAAACGAAATAAGAATTAAAACAGAAAACTTAAATGTCTATTACGGCGCCAAGCACGCAATAAAAAATGTTTCGTTAGAAATTTTGTCGCATCGCGTTACAGCGTTAATCGGTCCTTCGGGCTGTGGAAAATCAACGTATCTTCGTTCTTTAAATCGAATGAATGATTTAATTGAAAATGTTCGCACCGAGGGAAAGGCGCTTTTTGACGGAACAAATATTTACGAAAAAAATATTGATGTTGTAGAACTGCGAAAAAAAATTGGAATGATTTTTCAAAAATCAAATCCGTTTCCCAAATCTATTTTTGAAAATGTAGCGTATGGTCCGCGTATAAACGGAATACACGACAAAAAAAAACTTGAAGAAATTGTTGAACGTAGCTTGAAACAAGCGGCGCTGTGGAATGAAGTGAACGATGATTTAAACAAAAGCGGAATGTCGCTTTCCGGCGGACAGCAGCAGCGTTTATGTATTGCGCGAGCGCTTGCCGTCGACCCCGAAGTATTGCTGATGGACGAACCTGCCAGCGCGCTTGATCCGACCGCAACAACGAAGATTGAAGAATTGATTTACGAATTAAAAAATTCTTACACCATTGTTATTGTAACGCACAATATGCAGCAAGCGGCGCGCGTAAGCGACTACACCGCATTTTTCTATATGGGCGAGTTGATAGAATTTGATGAAACAAAAAAAATATTCACCGTTCCATCGGTGAAAAAAACGGAAGATTATATTACCGGAAGATTTGGATAACCAAGCGAGAGACCTCGCAGATTTTAAAAACTTGCGAGGTCTAAAAAGGAAAAAAAATTATGGAACGACATTTTCAACGAGATTTGGATCAATTAAAATCCAACGTAATTAAAATGGGAAGCTTTGTAGAGCAAGCGCTTACCGATGCGCTGGATTCTGTGTTAAAGCAAGATTCAAACCTTGCGGCAAAAGTAATTTCATCGGACGGAAAAATAAATCAATGTGAAATTGAAATTGATAACGGCGTTGTAGATTTGCTTGCATTGCAGCAGCCGGTTGCGGGCGATTTGCGGTTAATATTGGCAATTCAAAAAATTAACAACGACCTTGAGCGAATTGGCGACCACGCTGTAAATATTGCCGAATCTGCGCTAGGATTGATTGAAACTCCGCAAGAAGAACCGATGCTTGAAATTCCGAGCATGGCAATTATTGCAAAAGAAATGTTCAATCAGGCATTAGATGCGTTCATCCATTTAAATCCGAAACTTGCGCAAAGCGTTTTAGAAAGCGACGATAGAATTGACACGCTCAATCGCGCGATGAATTCGCATGTAATAAAATTAATTAAAAAGGATATACATACCGTTGAAGGGGGACTGCAATTACTGCGCATCAGCAGAAATCTTGAGCGCGTTGCAGATTTAACAACCAATATTGCGGAAGAAGTAATTTTTCACACGCAGGCAAGAATTGTAAAACACCACGCGGAGGAAAAATAATGTTTACTACAGATCTGAAGAACATTAAAAAGTTACCTTTATTTTTTTATTCATGCCATAGGAATGTGGTATAACGAATTCGCGCTGCACGCGGGATAGGATAATGGCGCAACGCCATTATCTCTATCGTTTCAAATCATTCGTAGCGTCATAACCGAACGTATAGCGCGTTGTTATAGGCGGCGAAGGCGAAGCTTATTTCTCTTTGAAAATATTAGCCGCCGCAACAAACCCTCTTTTTCTCTTGGATATCTTCTTGATGAACGTATCAAGAAATTTAATGTCTTGCACATCCTCATACATCTCATAAAGCAACTTTT
The DNA here is from genome assembly GCA_964463935.1 of uncultured Chitinophagaceae bacterium. GTDB lineage: Bacteria > Bacteroidota > Ignavibacteria > UBA10030 > UBA8401 > JACFMZ01. The sequence continues at coordinate 12,823 of CAYXEE010000036.1, forward strand.
TGAACAGATTCGATTTGTCTTCATGAGGGTAATCTGAAAGATGTTCAAGAATCTTTTCTTCCTTGTTATTTAGTCTTACGGAAATAACAGCCATTTATTATACACCTCGTCTCGTTTTGATATTGCGATGACATAAAGATCGCCATTCTTAATAAAGGGCGCCTCTAAAAACATCACTCGCAACC
>CAYXEE010000037.1:0-12409 GCA_964463935.1 uncultured Chitinophagaceae bacterium
AGCATCGGCTTCGTGCAGGCAGGCTCAGCATGACCATCTGCGTAACTTCAGTAAGGTAAATATTTTTAAGATACAAAAATCAGAAGAGCAGTGGCAAGCAGTTATTTTGAATCGCGGTATGCTATGCCAATCGGCGAATATTGTATTGTAATTCCGGCGATAAACTGTCCGCCGTTGCCAAGACTTGTAAATAGACCGGGAGAAAATCCGCCCGCATCAATTATTCCGGGATAAATATTTAATTTTATTTTTTCATTTACGCGGTTGGAAACAAAAAGAGAAGCGAGAAGAGAATTATTTCTGTCATAAAATATTCCTGCAATGTAACCCAGAGAAACAGTTACTGTGCGCGAGCCGTTGCGCAAATCTACTGTACGAAGTTCGCGGGTTGCAAATCCCAAACTTGCAGAAATACTTTCGCCGTTGTTTTGCAGAAATGAAAGTCCGAGCATTCCGTTATCGCCGAAATGATAAAACAAACTTGTCTTTTTCCAAAATGTAAGCGGGTAGCGCATTACATAATATTGTCCGTTATTTTCCAGCGTATAAAATTTTGGGTTATATGCAGGTTGAACAGGCCACGCTGTTAAATGCAATGTTTCGCTGAAAAATCTGCACACTTCATCCGAAGAAAAAAGTATTACTCCGCCAAGATCAAAAATCAACATATCGGCAATCGGATCAACATTCGGACCGATAAACTTATCATTTTCTACCGCTTCATTGATTATATGATAGGCGGCTGTAGTTGTTAACGCCATCAACGCGGGGAGCGGAAAATTATTGTAGCGATACCATTCAAAAAGCATTCGGCTGTCCATTCCGCCGCCGATTAAATGAAGCGTGTAATTGGGAAACCATTGAGCATTTTCAATTTTAAAACTTGTCGGAAAAACTTCGTTGCCGATAAAACGCTGCGTTCCATATTGTCGAATTTTTGGAAACGGATCTTTTACATTTTCCCAAACATTGCGAAGTCCGGCGCCGAAAATTATTGTGCGCATATCCCGGGAGTGCGTCGCCGATTGAAGAATATCAAATCCGGCGTTAAGCAATAACGCTCCGGGATTATACATTGCTTGCGAACCGTAATTATATCCTTTGTAAAAAAAATATGAAGAATCCTGCGCAACAATTGGCTTGCTGAAAAGTATGAAACCACAGAAAAGGAAAAATAATCGCGTCATCAGAGTGCAGAAATGAAAATATAACGATGCCCGATTTATGAGAGATCGAGCATCTTTACTTCTGATCCTTTCAGATAGGGTTTAAACTGCGGATCGTCCGCTTCCAATGCGATAAGTTTTTTAACAATCTCGGAAATTCTATTTCCGTTGTTAATGCACGTATCAACATCTTTTGCAAGTTGTTCGTATTGTCCGCCGGCAATACGTTTTTTCATTACCTGCAGCGTAAGCATAATAATTCCCAGCGGGTTGTTTATTTCGTGTCCGAATGTTACGGCAAGTTCTGTAATTGCTCTTCGATGCTGGTATGTTGCAAGTTCGTGCTGAAGCGATGTAATGCGCAAGCCGACGCGAATGCGTGTGATTAATTCTTTTTCGTTGAACGGCTTGGTCATAAAATCATCGGCGCCGTGTTCCATTCCTTCTATTTTATCGTCTGCGGTATCGCGGGCTGTAAGAAGAATAAAATAGGAAAATTTTAATTGTTCATCTTTTTTAATTCGCTGGCACAATTCTTTGCCGTCCATTTTCGGCATCATCCAATCGGAAACAATAAGATCGGGAACAATTTTTTTTGCAAGTTCTAAACCCGTTTCGCCGTTATCGGCAACGGTAATTTCATAACCGAGCGACGAAAGACGCTTTTGAAGAAACGAACGAATATAAATATCGTCGTCAACAACCAGAACTTTTACCCCCATAGTGTGCGCTCTCTGATTTTTTATTTATTTCCCTGAATTGGGAAGTTTTGGTTCTACAAATATAACCTTTTCGCGTTCAATAACAACCGTGCCGGCGGGAACGCCTTTCGGTTTGCGGACATATTTTTTTTCCGTCATTGCAACCGGAACATGTTTAGCATTTTTCATTTTACTGTAATACGCAGCTATTGATGCCGCCTGCTCAATTGCTTTTTTGCTTGGCTCGCCGCTTGCGCTTCCCATTTTCAGAACAACGTGCGAACCGCTTGAACCCCGCGCGTGAAACCACAAATCATTCGGTTTTGCAAATTTAACCGTCAACAAATCGTTATTTTCGCTGCTTTTTCCGGCATATACTGTAAACCCGCCTTCAACGGTAAAAACTTTAAACGGCGGCAATTCTTCCTGTTCTTTTTCAGTCATATATCCTAATTGGCGGAATGAATCGTTGCGCAATAGTAAGAAATTTTTAAATAAAATGCTCGTTTCAATATCACGAAATTCTTCATACAACTCTACGGCAGTATTCTTTCTGTTGTGCAGAAATGTAATTCTTTGCGCAGTTTCTTCCAGCGATTGTTTTGCCTTTTTTGCTTTCTCAAAATACCGCTCCGAATTTTTCTGCGGCGTTAAAGATGGTTCCAGCGGAATTGTAATATTTTCATCGGCGGAAAAATTATTTTTTAATTCAACGGATTTCATTCCCTTTTTAATAATGTGAAAATTATTTTGAATCAATTTTCCGAATACTTCATATTGTACCGCGCGCAATGCATTGTTTGCTTCTTTTTGAATTTTATCAAGCGTCAGCTCTGTTTTGGAAATTTCTTTTTCCAGCCACTGCGCAATTTCTTTTTTCTTCTCGGCAAATGATTTCAATGAACGGGATTTCCCAATGTAAGAATTTATTCCCTCGAACAATGCCGGAAAATCTTTTCGCTCTAATTCGCTAAATTGTTGTAGCGGAATTACGGAAAAACAAATCGGAGTTTGCTCTTCAAAATAAATAATTGATCGCGACGAATTTTCTTTTTTTAATAACTCTGCAGCCAATTGCAAAGCAGTTTCAAAAAGAGTTTTTTTATGCGATTCGCTTACCTCTCCTGCGGATAATTTTTCTGAAATACCAGAGCGATGGAATATTTCTTTTGTCAAAATTGGACCCAACACAGGAATTGATTTTTTTATTCCCGCAAAAAGATTTTCCTCGGCGGACATTTCTTTTAGGAAAGAATTTTCAGAACAAAAATTTTCAATCGAAATATTTTGTTGTTTCGGAATTTCGTAATTCTTTCCGATGAAATCTTTTTTGTTGAGAAATGCGTCAAAAATTTCTCCGCTGCCGCGAACCGCAAGCACATTTGCTTTTGAACGAAACATTTCAACCGCAAAATAATCGCCGCTATATAATTCAAAAAACAACACACGGTCGCGCGGATGAATAAATACGGAATGAATTTTTTCGCCGACACACAACGGAAAAACATCAACGGAGTTTTTCTTTGCGCGAAAATCTCCAATTTTACAAGAAATAAAATTCGCCGAACCTTCGCACGAAATTTTTATTGTTTGCAGTTCGCCGGTATAAACAACGATACAGAGCGTATTTTTTTCTTGAGAATAAATTTCCGTAATGGTAAAACCGGAAAGAAGTTCATTCAATCGGCGGGAAATGTGGTATAATGTAAAATAATTGGCAAGCATGATAAAAGAATATACGAAAAGAGAAAATTATATTTTCCCTTTCATTCGCATTTTTTTGCGCAAAGTTGTTACAATAAATGTACTCGGCTATTAATTTACATTTACTTTGTTTATTCGCAAGCCAATCCAATTCTGGCACAACGGAAATTTTTTGGCAGAACAAAAAATTCCACAGTAAGTTGTTGGATGCAGGAATAAAAAACAAACGCCCGAAGATATTCGGGCGTTGCTCTATGAAGCTATCTTGATCGCTTATCCTTGAATAAACGTTTTATAAGATTTTTTTGCCACTTGCCGCTGTAATAATAATCTTTTTGCTTATCATTTATTAATTCAATGAAGTATTCTTTTGATTCGCTTCCGTTAAAATATAATTTCAATTTAAGATTTGTTACGAGCTTATCATTTGAAGAAACCTGGCTGTTTATTACCATCCATTTGTCAACGCCTAATCCTGGCGGAATTCTAAACGGAGTCCGCAATAGATGATCTTCAGGAAAGTATTCGTATAATTTCAATTGATTCTTGAAGGAGTTAAATTGTTCAAGCGTAAGCAAGGCGCCGGCAGAAACAGAAGTAAGACCCGCGGCTTGTTGTACGTTTTCATTCTTGCTTGTTGCTCCGCCAATCGCGGCCGCAAAAGAAATTGTTCCCCACAACATTTGCTTATTTGCTGATTCAATTCTTTTCGCTGCGCTCATAGAGATAAACCAAGTGTTGATATCGCTTCCTCCCAAGATTGACATGTTTGATTTTTGTTCTTCATCGGAAGTAATCTCAATGCTGTCAACCGTCATCCATTTGTTGGTAACGTTTTCAAGAACAAATCCGGCCATTCCAAAATACTCAGTGGAGTATTCATTTTTTACTTCATAGGTAAAACGGATGTCTTTTTCAGTTTTTTCTGGTTTAACTTCAATTGCGCTTTTTTCAAGCTGTCTTTTTACACAGCCGCTAAAAACTACTGCCGTAAATAAAACAATTGTTATTGCTGGGGTTTTCATTTTTTTTCTCCATGTATATTTTTGTTGTTTTTGGTAGTTGTGAGTCGCTTTAACAAATTCTGTAAAAAGTACGAACGAAATGCGCTCAGAAAATTTATTTTTTTTCAAACACAATTGGATCATAATAAAACCAATTGCCGGTTACATAATCTATTGGAAGTCCGACAATGGTTATACAATCCAATAAAAACCATCCGATACCGAGTTTTTGCGTCAATTCAACTTTCGTTTTCTTGTCGGCATAGTGAAGAATAATAATGCGGTCTTTATTCGGACGAATCTTAAATTCTGTTTTTGTTACTTGCTTATATTTACCGGAATAAAATCCATCGTTGGTTAAAATCGGATCGCCTTCCACTTGAAAAATGCGTAGAGGCATTTCAATTTCATCTTCCGTAAAGATTTTTAAATCGGCGGGCGAGTTTATAATTTCAACGGTATCATAATAACCTTTGAAGATTGTTGCACAGCCGCTGATGAATAATGCTGCAGTTAAGAATAATGCCGCTACTGGGGTTTTCATACTTTTCCCTTTAATTATTTGTGATTTTGGTAATTGTGAGCTGCTTTTACAAATTCTCTAAATAACGGATGCGGATTGAGCGCGCGCGATTTTAATTCGGGATGAAACTGCCCGCCGACAAACCACGGATGATCTTTCAATTCAATAATTTCTACAAGATTCCCGTCAGGAGAAAGTCCGCTGAATGTCATTCCATGTTCGGCAAGTTGTTTTCGGAATTTATTATTCAATTCGTATCGGTGGCGATGGCGTTCGGAAATCAATTCTTTTTTGTTGTACGCGGCGTATGTTTTTGTCCCTTTTTGCAAAACGCACGGATATGCGCCGAGCCGCATTGTTCCTCCCATATTTTTTATTGAGCGCTGTTCCAGCATCATATCAATAACATTGTATTTTGTTTTTTTGAATTCCGTGCTGTTGGCGCCTTTCATTCCGCAAACGTTTCGGGCAAATTCTATTACGGCGCATTGCATTCCAAGACAAATTCCTAAAAACGGAATTTTATTCTCGCGCACATATTGAATCGCTTTTATTTTTCCTTCAATGCCGCGAATTCCGAATCCCGGCGCAACAAGCAGTCCGCTGATATTTTTCAAAATATCATTAACATTGTTGCCGTCTAATTCTTCCGCGCGAATCCATTTTAAATCTACCGCAACATCGTTAAACGCGCCGGCGTGAATAAATGATTCTGAAATACTTTTATACGCGTCTTTCAATTCGGTATATTTTCCAACGAAGCCGATTGTAACGCGGTCGCTTGGGTCTTTTACTTTGTGAACGTAGCGCGTCCATTTTCGCAGATCGGGTTTTCCCGCTTTAATGTTTAATTTTTCCAAAACAATTTTATCAAGACCTTCTTTTTCAAGATGAAGCGGAAGTTCATAAATAGTTTCAACGTCGCGTCCTTCAATTACTGCGTCAGTTTCTACGTTGCAGAACAATCCGATTTTTTCACGCACTTCGCGCGATAATCGTTTTTCTGTTCTACAAATTAAAATATCGGGCTGCATTCCAATTTCAAGCAAAGTTTTTACGCTGTGCTGAGTCGGTTTTGTTTTTATTTCTCCCGCCGCTTTTATGTAAGGAATAAGCGTTACGTGAATACTAAGCGCGTTGCGCCTGCCGATTTCTAACGTGAATTGGCGGATTGCTTCAAGGAAGGGGAGCGATTCAATATCGCCAACCGTACCGCCGACTTCAGTGATGATAACATCATATTTTCCCGTTGCGCCGAGTTGTCCCATTCTCTTTTTTATCTCATCGGTAATGTGCGGAATGACTTGCACTGTTGCGCCGAGATAATCGCCGCGCCGCTCTTTTGAAATTACTTCGTAATAAATTTGTCCTGTTGTGGCGTTGTTCATCTTCGACGTATTGATGTCGAGAAATCGTTCGTAATGTCCGAGGTCGAGATCGGTTTCTGCGCCGTCGTCCGTAACATATACTTCGCCGTGTTGATACGGACTCATCGTTCCGGGGTCAACATTGATGTATGGATCGAATTTTTGAATTGTAACGCGAAGCCCGCGCGATTTCAATAATAATCCGAGCGAAGCGGCGGCGATTCCTTTTCCGAGCGATGAAACAACGCCGCCGGTGATAAAAATATATTTAACGTGTGAATTTGCCATAATTGTAAAAATTTATTTCAAGAAAAAATTACATATTTACGAGTGTTGCATCAGAATGGCGTATGCAAATTTTCATTTTTGCAGCAACGCTGTAACTTTTTGCAAATCATCCTGCGTGTCAACGGGAACGGATTCATATTCCGTAACAACGCATTTTATTTTATAGCCGTTTTCAAGAATGCGAAGCTGTTCTAATTTTTCAGATTTTTCCAGCGGCGTTTGCGCCAGCGTTGTGTAGCGCTGTAAAAAATCTGCGCGATAAACATATATGCCGAAATGTTTATAGAAAGTAGTTTCTATAAACCATTCTTCATCTTTTTTTGCATCGCGCACAAAAGGAAGCGGCGAGCGGCTGAAATACATTGCATAATTATTTTTATCCAGAACAACTTTTACAACATTGGAATTAAACATATCTTGATGCGATGCCGTTTTTTTTACAGCGGTTGAAACGACAGCCGACGAATCATCAATCAATGCTTGAATTGTTTCATCAATCAATTTCGGATCAATCAGCGGTTCGTCTCCTTGAATGTTAACAATAATGTCCGCATTCAACTGTTTTGCAACAAGCGCAATTCTATCGCTTCCGCTTTGAATATCAACGGGCGTCATTGCAACATTTCCGCCGAATTGTTTTACGGCAATTTCAATTCGCTCATCATCGGTTGCAATAATTATTTCGGTAATAAGAGAAGACTTTTTCGCTTGTTCATAAACGCGCTGAACCATAGTTTTTCCGCAAATATCTACCAACGGTTTTGCAGGAAGCCGCGTTGAAGCATAACGAGAAGGAATAATGCCTAAAATCTTCATGAAAAAATCCTAATAATGAAACTCAAAACCTAATTCCTAATTCCTGAAACCTAATTCCTAAAACCTAAAACCTAATTCCTAATTCCTAATTCCTAATTCCTAATTCCTAATTCCTAATTCCTAATTCATAATCTAACCGATCACTTTAGGAACTTTGAAATATTCATCCGTTTTGTCCGGCGCATTATCGAGTGCTTCTTTGGTAGAAAGCGATTGCTTAACAACATCATCACGGAAAACATTCTGTAATTCTATCACTTGCGAAAGCGGCTCAACATTTTCTGTATTTAGAGAATTTAGCTGTTCAATATATCTCAGAATATCGTTGAACTGGTGCGTAAATTTTTCTTTTTCTTCTTGGGAAAATTGCAATTTTGCAAGCTTTGCAATGTGTTCAACATCGTTTATTGTTACAGACATAATTTCCTCACAATAGAGTTACAATTCCAACCTGATAAAGATCGACAGCATATTTTACTTTTGTATGACGGATAATTTTCTGCCACGTTTCTTTCATACTTGCAGACCAATGTATATCATCGAACACAATAATTGCATTTGGTGTTAACGCAGGAAGCAATTGCTCAAAATATTCTATTGTTGCATTTCCTTCATGATGTCCATCTATAAAAACATAATCGAACGGCTGATATTTCTCAATCACCGACGGCAGAACATCTGAAAATTTCCCGACAACGCTTGTTATATTCTGAAAATTAAGCGAAGAAAAATTTTTCTGCGCAATAGCCGCTACATTCGGCGCGCCTTCCATTGTAAGTATTGATCCGCTGCCGTTTTGTTTTAATGCTGCCGCTTGAAACAATGTTGAAATTCCGAGACACGTTCCAAATTCCAAACAATTCTTCGGAGTTAATCTTCTGAGAATAAAAAACAACAATAAAGACCAGCGGTACGGTTTGCTGGAAGAAATTGCAACGTCGCCGATTTTTTTCTGAACAATTGTTCCGTTGATGGAATCTGCATTAGCGCCGTAATCGGTAATTTCAACAATTTCTTTTGATGCGTGAAGTTCTTTTCTCAACATTTCAATTTTTGAAACAAGCGATTGTTCTTCATTGCTTAATGTTCCATTAAACGCATCGTTAATGCTTTCTGCAAGAAAGGACGCGCGCATATCTTGCTGCCGTTCAAGCGTTTTAACCGCATGAAGTACAAACGGACGCACCGCAAAATCCTGCAATTGAAACGCTATGTGTGTAAGAAATGAATTCATAAAAATTTTTTTAATGCATAGACGCAAAAATTTCTCTTACCGTGTCTCCTGAAAATTTTTTGCAATCACATTATGCACAGTATTCATCAGAGCAATTTCAGTTTCGCGCGTTGTTGCGTTTTTTGTTTCTATCAACACTCCAAATACCGCGTGAATATCTGCGGGACGAATATCGAATGAACCTTTCGGCAGAATCTTGAACGCGCCGTTAATTGTAACGGGAAGAATCGGCACGCCGGATTTTGCGGCAAGCGAAAACGCGCCGCGCTTAAACGGCTGCAAGTTTCCATCGCGCGAACGCGTTCCTTCTGCGAACAGTAAAACCTGCCCGCCTTCTGCAATTGCCTGCGCTGCGCGGTCTAAACTTTTCATTGCTTCCGTTCCTTTTTTTCTATCTACTAAAATATGATGTCCGTATTTTAACGCCCAACCCCATATTGGAATGTAGCTTAATTCCTTTTTGAACATAATTCTCATACGCGGAAAAATTGTCATCAATGTAGGAATATCGTACACGCTTGCATGGTTGCTGACGATAACAAAATTTCCATAGCGGTCAATTTTTTCTAAGCCGTGCGTTTCAACTGTTACGTTAGAAATCCACAATACAAATCTGCTCCACGTAGAGCCGCCCCAAAAATAAAGATTGCCATTCCGCTGAAAGAGAAGTGAAATAAGAGCAAATGTTGAAAAGAAAACACAGGAAATTGCAATAAGAAATAATCTAATGCCTGTAATAATTGTTCTCATAAGAGCGTCTCCGCTGCGCGAATGCGCTTTTCAATGGAAGGATGACTGTAAAATAAAAATTCTATTATAGGATGCGGAGCTGTATCTGCCATATTCATTGCGGCAAGTTTTTTCATTGTGGAAACGAATGCAGTTTTGTTGTTCGTTTGTTGTACCGCGTACGCGTCTGCTTCAAATTCATATTTTCTGGAAAGAATATTTCCGAGCGGCGATGTAACAAGCGAATATATTCCAAGCCACAACATTAAGAGCGGCAGAGCTGCAAGCTGCGTACTAGATGAAAATCCGAACCATAAAAGCGATGCAGAATATGCAAGCGAAGTACAATACAATCCGATAAAAATGCTGATTGTACCGATAAAAATATTTTTCTTTATGTGTCCGTGCGAATAATGTCCGAGTTCGTGCGCAAACACCGTTTCAATCTCTTCTTCCGTAAAATTTTCCATCAGCGTATCGCCAAGCAAAATTCGCTTTGACTTTCCAATTCCGGTAAATGCGGCATTTGCTTTTTTTGTCGTCTTGCTGAGATTGAAAGAATAAATCCCTTCAACATGCATGGATGTTGTTTTTGTCAGCGATAAAATTTTTTCTTTCAACGGAGAATCTGCAAGCGGAGTTAATTTGTAAAAAAGCGGAAGAATGAGAATCGGCGCAATGCGCGAAAGAACAACCGAAACAACAAACATTGTTAATCCGACGGGAAGCCACCAATTTGATTCATACGTTAAAAGCAAAAAATAAAAAATTACAATCAATGGAATTCCGATAACGGAAGAAACAAGCAATCCTTTTACCGATTCCCACAACCATTGAAAAAAAGTTTGATTGCATAAATTATATTTATGTTCAAGAATAAATCCTGAATAAAAACTGAATGGAAACGAAACAACACTGCTGATAAAGCCGGTTATTCCGATAAAAATTATTAGAGCGGCATAGTGGTTCAACGTGTAATAAAAACTAATTGCTTCAATTTCTTTGGTTAGATTGAAAAATAGAAGAATCAATATCAGTCCAAACGAGAATATTGTATTTGCGAGCGAAAGCACAAGTTTTATTCTGTTGTATTTTTTTATTTCTTTTGTTTGTTCTTTATTCATTGTTAAACGCAAAAATTATTTACAGAGATTTTCTGATGAAAGAAACGTGAAAATGCCGCAATGATAAATTTTTTTTGATTTGGTAAACTACAGAGACGTATAGAGAATTGGTGTTCTGTGGTTTAGTGAAAATACAAAACGTGAAATGAAAAAACAAACTAATTGTAATAGGGCATCTCGAAAAACTCACAAATAAATTTTCTCGCAGATCACAAAGTGATGGCTTTGCCAGACGCCAAGCCGCAAAAAATAATTATTAAACAATAATTTGCGCCTCTGGGACTTTGCGAGAGATATTTTTAGAGATGCCCAATAGTCGGCTATTCTTACTAAGCGGTCTTTTACATACATTTTTACCGATGTCGTCCGAAATGCAGCCGAAATACAAACTAAGTAAAAGAAAAATTTGTTGAAGGAAGAAAAGAATTTGCGTGGAACGGAAGCGATTTTAACAATAAAACGGTCGGCAGCGGCGCGTATTTTGTTCGACTTGTTGCAAAAGATAAAAACAGCGGAAGTTTGACAACGAGATTAAAGAAAATTTTGTTTGTGAAATAGTACAATAAAAAACGCCGCTCAATTCAACAATGAGCGGCGTTTCTGTTTTATTTCTTTGCGTCTAAGCGTGAAGATTTCTTTTCAGTTTTTACTTCTTCAGTTTTTTTGCCGAATTTTGCCCGCAAATCTTCTAATGAATATTTCTTTTCAACGAACGGCTTTATTTCTTCTTTCTTTCGTACTGCTGATGCAATGCTTGCCTGCGATTTCATTGAAAGTGAAATCCGTTTCAATTGTTCGTTCACTTCCATAACACGCACCTTCACAATCTGTCCGACCTTAACAACTGTTTTCGGATCTTCAACAAATCTATCGGCAAGTTGCGACACGTGAACAAGCCCGTCTTGATGCACGCCGATATCAACAAATGCGCCGAAGTTTGCGACGTTAGTAATAATTCCTTCCAATTCCATTCCGGTAGCAAGATCGGAAATTTCTTTTATTCATTCTTTGAAACTTGCGTACTTAAATTCTGCGCGCGGGTCGCGTCCAGGTTTTTTTAATTCGTTGATAATATCGCGCAATGTCGGTTCGCCGACAGTTTTTGTTACATACTTTTTAATATCAAGTTTATTGAGAACCGATGAATCTTTCACAACTTCATCAAATGAAAGTTTTACATCTTTCAATATTTTTTCTACAATCGGATAACTTTCAGGATGAACTGCGGATGCGTCTAACGGATTTTTTCCGCCGCGGATTCGTAGGAATCCGGCAGATTGCTCGAACGCTTTCGGACCGAATTTCGGAACTTCAATCAATTCTTTTCTGCTTTTGAACGCGCCGTTTTCATTTCTGTATTCAACAATATTTTTTGCGATGGATGAATTGATTCCCGCAACATAACTCAACAATTCTTTTGAAGCAGTGTTCAAATCAACGCCGACGTAGTTTACGCAGCTTTGAACTGTTTCTTCCAACTTTTTCTTCAATAATTTTTGGTCAACATCGTGCTGATATTGTCCGACGCCGATAGATTTCGGTTCAATCTTTACAAGTTCTGCAAGCGGGTCCATCAATCTTCTGCCGATGGAAATTGCGCCGCGCACAGTTATATCAAGATCGGGAAATTCTTCGATTGCCACTTCGCTTGCAGAATAAACAGACGCGCCGGATTCATTCACAATAACTTTGACCGGTTTTCTCTTCATTCCTTTCAACGTTTCAACAATAAATTCATCCGTTTCTCTGCTGG
>CAYXEE010000038.1:0-11992 GCA_964463935.1 uncultured Chitinophagaceae bacterium
GTAAGAAAGAAACTGGTTCTGGATCGGTTGATGTTGATCCTGTCTCCGGGTTAACCGTAAGTAATGCGCCAAAGACTCCAATGATAGTTTATTATTACATTCAAGATCGATTTGAATTACAGGATTTAATATTAAATATCGGGGTAAGATTTGACTACATAGATTCTAAGGCAGATGTGCTAAAGAATAAAACGTATCCATTTATTTATGGCGATCCTACGAAGTTTGATCCTGCAGACTACAAAACAGCTGATGTTGAATTGTATTTTAGTCCAAGAATTGGTTTAGGTTTTCCTGTAACTCCGACTACGGTGTTTCATGCTCAATATGGAAAATTTATTCAACAGCCGAATTTAATTGATATGTACACTAGTACAAGTTCATTGCAGCGTTTAGTTAATGATCAAAACCTTCCTGTTAATACAGGACTATTAAAGAGCGAACAGACAACTCAATATGAGTTAGGTTTTCGACAAATTTTAGGGTCGAATGCCGCCGCAATTAATCTAACAGCATTTTACAAAAACACCGTAGGTTTAGTAAATAATTCAACCACTCCTTATTATCGTTCAGAAGGAGGACAAGAGTTGCGGTATTACGGTCCTACAAATTCAGATTTTGGTACTGTTAGAGGTTTATCATTTTCGTTTGACTTAGCGCCTGTTGGAATGTTGATGCTTACGGCAAATTATACTTATTCAATTGCCGAAGGGACAGGTTCTTCGACCAGTTCTTCCGCAACAGCTGCATTCAGAAATGTTACTGGAGAGGTTCCAAAAGTAATTGCTCCGTTAGATTTTGACCAACGCCATACAGGAAATGTTAACTTCGGCATTAACACAGGGAAAGATGTAAACGAATATTTTCAAAACATTGTGTTTAATGCAGTTTTTTCATTTAATAGCGGAAGACCATATACTCCATTAGCATCCCAAAATTTATTAGCAGGTTCGTCGAATTTTGGAGATACTCGCGGTTATGTTAATTCGGCTTATGGTCCAGGTTCGTTCCTTATTAATATTAAAGTTGAGAAATCATTTTTAATTTCAGGATTAGTTGTTGCTCCGTATTTATGGATTGATAATGTATTAAATGTTGTTAATGCAACGAGCGTTTATCGTTCTACAGGCAGTCCATATACTACCGGATATTTAGAAACGGAAGAAGGACGCAAAGTAGCGAGCAATCAAAAAAATCCTCAAAATTATATTGAAGATTATAAAACCTATGAAAAAGATCCTGCAAACTTTGGCGTACCAAGAACAATTCGCGTTGGTTTAAGAGTTAACTTTGGTAATATCAGTTTATAGGTAAAATAATATGATTATTCTCATATTCCATTAAGGAGTCAAAAAAAATATGAAAAAATTTCTTTTAACATGGCTGTTATTTGTTAGTATAATAATTCACAATATGGATTTATTAGCTAAAGAAATAACAGGCGGTAAAAAAACGCCGGAACTAGCAAAGAAGGCGGGTTCTGCGTATTTATTTAAGGTTAATAACATTACAATGCCAATGAACAATGTAGGTACTATGGCAAATGTTACTATTGGCGGCTATTCAAACGGACAATATGATGGTAAAGAATTTTTATTTTCCGGTGGATTTATTATAAGCGGTAAAAATGTAGATTCTTTAGGAACGTCTTATGCAATAGAGCGAAAACCCTTTTGGGCTTTTGGACAAGCAACTGCTTCCCGTATTGAAGACGTTGTTCCCGGCAGGGTTAAAGCAGAAGCTTCTGACGATAATCAAATTTATACATTAGATGAAAACAATGATGTTCCATTCGGACCTTCATGGCAGGTTTGGGCTGATGCAGTGAAGTTAGGAGCTGATTTTTATGATGGTGATAATGACGGTTTATACAATCCTGTGGATTTGAATGGAAATGGGAAATGGGATACTAATGAAGATAGACCTGACCTTATTGCAGATCATACTGTATGGTGTGTGTATAATGACGGTAAGGCAAGCGCCGATCGTCGTTGGACAACCGTGAAACCCCAAGGGATAGATATTCAACAAACCGTATTTGCATTCCGTTCAGCTGGTTTACTTGGAAATATGATGTTTGTTCGTTATAGATTAATTAATAGGGGTAAAGTTTCCGATAAAATGGATTCGGTGTATTTTGGCGTTTGGGCTGATCCTGATTTAGGAGATTACAACGACGATTTAGTCGGTTCGGATACTATTCGCAATGGCGCATATACCTGGAATGATGGGAAAGATAATGTTTTTGGCGATAATGCTCCTTGTTTTTATATAGACTTTTTTCAAGGTCCTATATCATATATACCGGGCGTAACATTTACAGATGTGAATGCCAACGGAAAATATGATGCAGGTACGGATATACCTTTAGATACTGCGCGTAGTGTAAAAGGTCCTGTATTAGGGGTTACGCTTTTCCCAGGAGCTAAAAATGTAGGGTTATCTTCGTTTGTAAATTATGTTCAAAGCGATCCAGATAGAGGCGATCCAGCTTTTGCACAAGAGGCAAGATACTATAATATTGGATTAGATCAGAAAGGTAAAGGTGTTGATCCTTGTAACGATAAATACGGTACAGTGTATGGGATGCTTTGCTCAAGCGTAAATTCGAAATATTGGTATTCGGGCGATCCTAATGTAGGCGCTAATGGATATGGATGGATATACACAACACCAGGCGATGTTAGACAAATGCAAAACTCGGGTCCTTTTACGCTTGAAAAAGATAAACCTGTAGATATTGTTGTGGCATATATAGTTGGCAGAGGAACAAACGCAAAATCTAGCATTTCAGAAGCAAAACGAATTTCAGATTTTGCTCAATTTCTATACGATAGAAATTTTTCCACTGCACCGCCTCCGCCAGCAGTAAAACCAATAGTGAGAACAACTGAAAATACGATTAATTTAACGTGGGAGACAAAATCTCAGGTTACATATCGTTCAAAAACTGCTGCATATGATGTGCGTTTTGAAGGGTATGAAGTTTATATGTATCGCACAAATTCAACTGCCCCAACAGAAGGTGGAATTGAAAATGCAAAACTAATTGCACGGTATGATATTAAAAATAATTTTGACGACATTCTAACTGAAAATGGTTTAACAGGCGAGCGCACAGTAGTATATCGTAAAGGTATTCAATTAGATTCTAGTATTTATGCCCAATCTCACGCAAGGTTATCGCTAACAATTGATACGGATCCTTTTACAAATTTACCGCTTATCAAGGGTAAACCGTATTATATTGCAATAGTTGGGTACGCATTAAATCATGATGCTCCGTTGGTACCGGTAGCTGCTGGAGTAGGCAACTATATTATTGATAAAACGGCTTTTATTGGTTCTACCGCAAATCTGCCGGTAATATTTTCTGATAATACAACAACGAGGGGGGGAATCCGTCCAGGATTTGATGCTGGCGATCCATCAAAAATAAATGTAAAAATTGCTTCCGCAAAAAATAAGGGTATTGGAAGTATAGTAGTAAACGAGGTTTACAAAGATTCATTAACAGGCAATAATTATTCGGTACGCTTTGTTAAAGACACCCTTAAATCAGTTTATACTACTTACTGGCAATTAGTAAATACTACTGCAAATAAAATTTTATTAGATAATCAATATTTGTATAATTTAGAAACAGCTGATATTATCAAAACAGTAGAAGGAATTACTGTGCAGATTGTTGGAGTTGACACCCCTGCTATTAGAACGCCAAGATACTCCGGCAAAAAATGGTACACTACTTTTGATAATGATAAAACGGGCGCTTTTTATCTTGGTAAGGATATTTCAAATAATCCTAAAATAAGCCCTCTATCATCTTTACAAAGCAATTGGATAAAATACGATACTGTAAGGCAGATTCAAATAAGATTTGGACCACCGCAAAAGGCGTATAGATATGTAAGGACATCAACCTTTGGTACTATCTATACCTATGCTGCTGGAACGACTTTATCAAACAAAGCAGGTTTTGTTGATGTGCCATTCCAAGTTTGGATGAAGGATGATGTTTATGGCACTACAAAGCAACTTACCTGTGCATTTCTTGAAAACAATCCCAATGGTACGGCAGACGGAACCTGGGACCCAACAAAAAACATTAACACATCTCGAGAATATATAATTGTATTTAATCGAGATTATTCAAAAGATTCTTTAATGCTTTACACGGGGCAAACCGGCAATTGGGCTGCAATTACTGGGTGGACGCCAGCAGCAGGATTACTTTCAAAAAACGATTCAATTTTTGCTAGAAATACTTGGCTTGATGGCATGTTTGGAATTGGTTTTCAAAAAGCTGACAGCACA
The DNA here is from genome assembly GCA_964463935.1 of uncultured Chitinophagaceae bacterium. GTDB lineage: Bacteria > Bacteroidota > Ignavibacteria > UBA10030 > UBA8401 > JACFMZ01. The sequence goes on from CAYXEE010000038.1 coordinate 4,318, forward strand.
TTTTTTGCTAATGGAGATACTCTTACCATTCCCATCAGCTATGTTATACGCCCACAAGATGGTTTTGAGTTTTCCACAGGAAAGAAAGGCGCGTCGTTAACCTCAGCGCAAAAAATAGATAATTTTAAGAAAGTAAATGTCTATCCAAATCCGTTATTTGCTTTTAACTCTTCCGGCAGCTATATCGGACAAAATTCGGATGATGCATTTGTAACCTTTAATAATTTACCGCGAGATGTAACAATAAAAATATATTCGCTAAGCGGTAATTTATTACGTACGCTTACCACATCAGATAAAGGAGCGAATGCAGATTCGCCGACACTTTCGTGGAATTTGCAAAATTCAAGCGGTTTACGCGTAGCTTCGGGATTATATATTGCTGTTGTAACTTCACCGGGGTTAGGCGAAAAGGTGCTTAAATTTTCTATTATAGCGCCTCAAAAACAAATTCAACGATACTAATATGAAGAAAGGAACACGGGTTATGAAACTATTTTTTAAACTGCTATTCCTAAGTATTCTATCGATTAGTGTATTTGCAGGAGATGTTGCAAGAAAGGGAACAACGGGAGCTGAACAACTGTTGATTCCTGTCGGCGCTAGAAGTATTGGCACAGCCGGAGCATTTTTATCGAATACTTTTGGAGTTGAAGCAATTTATTACAATCCGGCTGGTCTTGCCGGATCTTCAAAATCGGAAGCAATGTTTAGCTATATGAACTATTTTGCAGATATTTCCGTTTCGTATTTTGCACTAGGAATCAATTTCAATGATTTAGGATCCTTTGGAATTAGCTTTAAATCCTTAGGAATTGGAGATATTCCAGTAACAACATTGGAAAATCCTGATGGTAATGGCGCAACATACAATCCTTCATTTTTCACGCTTGGATTAACGTATGCAAAAAATATAACGGATAGAGTAACTGCTGGTACTACAGTAAAATATATTAACGAAGGAATAATGTCTACTTCGGCGCAAGGTTTTAGTTTTGATTTTGGCGTACAGTATAAATTTGTTGGCAATCTTTCCCTGGGTGTTGCAATTAAAAATATCGGAAGCAATATGCAATACACAGGACAAGACCTTTCAGTTAGAACTACAGTACCCGGCAGCGCTCCAAACACACAAGGAACCGGTGTTTACGAACCTGTAACCGAGCAATTTGGGTTGCCAAGCTATTTTGAGTTAAGTTCTGTTTATAATTTTGAAATTGATAATTCAAACGCTCTTTTATTTGGAGTTACTTTCCAAAACAATAATTCTTTTGAAGATCAATTTAAAATTGGAACAGAATATAACTTGTTTAACCTTGTTGCATTGCGAGGCGGTTACGATCTCTATTTGCAAAATTCAAGCGCAAATCAGTATAGTCTTAGTTATGGAATAGGCGTAGAGTATGTTATGGATTCATTCCTCATTAATATTGATTATGCGTATCGCACGATGAAGGATTTTGCAGGGAATCAAATTATTACCGTAAAAATGGGTTTCTAAATATTCATTTATGGTTTTTCAAAAAACCCTGCCAATGCGCAGGGTTTTTTGTTTTTAAACATTCCTTGTTGTATATTTTTTTATGGTCGCAAGTATATTTCACATAATTTTTCCGCTTTTCCTTTTTGCGGATTCTTCCGCTATTTCGTATCCCGTTGTTATCCGTCAATTTGGTACTTTTGAAAATGCTGTTAGTATTGCCGCATCTCAGCGAAAATCTATTTTTGTAGCAGATCAAAACACTGCGCTTGTTCACCAATTTTTATTGGATGGAAAAAAAGAAAAAACAATCGGCGGAAGGGGATGGGGAAACTATGAATTTGATTCGCCTGCCGATATTGTTGCTTCATTTTTACACGAGTTATTTATTGTAGATAGAAATAACCGCCGCATTCAGCAGTATGATAGAAACCTTAATTTTTCTCAAACATTAAATTCTGAAACTATACCGCTTTTTAACGAACAATTTTTTCCGCGCTCGGCGGCTGTTTCGCGGCTGGGAAATCTGTTTATTCTTGATTCCGATCAGAATAGAGTTATTAAACTTGGCGCAAGAAATCAAATAGAAAAAATTTTTGGAATGTACAAAGATGGCAGCGGGAAATTGATAAATCCCAAAGATATTTTGTGCAGTTCTTCAGATGAGATTGTTGTGCTGGACGGTTATCGCCTTGTGTATTACGATGTTTTTGGAAATTTTATTAAAGAAATTCTGTTAGAAAAAAAAGAACAATGGCTTACCGTAAGTTCTTCTGAAAATAACGTTTTTGCAGTAAGCAAAAATAAAATTATCTGTATTTCGCCGAACGGGGTAATTCAATACGAAATTACTATAAATTCGCTGCTTTCCGATGTTCGTCCCGCAGAATTTAGAGATTGCGCGGCAATGGGAAACCAATTATACATTCTTACGCCCAACGCAATACTTTTATGCGAAATTCCATCGCGCTGAATTCCTTTCTGGCAAAGCAGGCAAATCTTTTTTATATTAATAACAGAAGTTACGCAGATTTGAAAAAACAACCGTCATTCCCGCGTGTTTTTAACGGGAATCTATTGAATAGATACCCGGTTAAGGCATTTCCCAAAGGGATTCCTTTGGAACGGGCATGACGAACTTACTTTTTTAGACAATTCCTTGTTTTGCGTAACTTCTGTTAATTAGCAAAAATTAAATGGCAACTTGCGTAAAATTTTTTTTCTTAAATTTAGCTATGGCTGTATTTCATCACAAGAAAATTCAACAGCAGATGCAAGCCCTGCAAGGCTGGAAAAATAACGAAAAAAAATTTTTATTCACGCATTAAGCTTTGTTCAATCTGTCGCTTTCTTGGCGGAAAAGCGAATCACCGCACCGATATCGCTATCCGCTGGAACAAAGTAACGCTTGCACTTTCCACACACAGCGAAAGCGGCGTTACATTTAAAGATTTTGAACTTGCTGCAAACATCAACAAACTTCAAAAATAGAGAGGCATTGTATGGCAAGCGAACAACGAATTGAAAAACTGAAAGAAATGATCGCTAAAGATCCGAATGATTCTTTTTCACGCTATGCGTTAGCGCTGGAATATAACGGTTCCGGCGAAACTTCCGCAGCAGTGGAAATTTTAGAAGAATTGATTCGCCTTGATTCAAAATATCTTGCTGCATACCACCAGCTTGGTATATTACTTTCAAAACTAAATCGCACGCAAGAGGCAAAACAAGTGTACCGGCATGGAATTGACCTTGCTGTTGAATTAAAGGAAGAGAAAGAAGCAAACGAAATGCGTGAAGAATTGGAAGATATTGAAGACGAATGGTAAAAAATTAACCGTTGAAATTATTTCACAACTATAACACAGCTTCTATGAAACTACCCAAAGAACAACTGCTCGAAATTTTTAAGGATACGCGCGCGCTTCTTGAAGGACATTTTATTCTAACTTCCGGACTGCACTCTCCGCATTATTTTCAATGCGCAAAAGCGCTTCAATATCCAAAATATCTTCACCTGCTCGCCGGAGATATTGCAAAACATTTTGAATATAATGAAATAGAATTAGTCGTTTCGCCGGCGGTCGGCGGAATTGCTGTCGGGACTGAAGTCGGCAGACTTCTCGGCGCGCGAACAGTTTTTACCGAACGACAGAATGGCGTTATGAGTCTGCGCCGCGGATTTGAAATTCATAAAGGAGAGCGGGTTCTTATTGTTGAAGATGTTGTTACAACGGGCGGCTCGGTTGATGAAGTAATTAAACTTGTTCACGATGCAGGAGCGAGTTTAGTCGGCGTAGGTTGTATTGTTGATAGAAGCAATGGAAAGGTAAAATTCGACGGAAAATTATATTCTGTTATAGAAATGGAAGTACAAACATATAACGAAGAAGATGTTCCGGAATGGTTAAAAGAAATTCCCGTTTCAAAACCGGGAAGCAGAGGTTTGCAATAGATATTGTAATGACGGAAATTCATGGTTGATTTTATTTTTGATACTATTAAAATTTTCTTCGGCGGGAATAAATTACTGTACCATACCGTAATAGCGTTGTTGTACGGAATTGGAATTTTAATCTTCGGCAAATTCTTTAAGTTTTTCCTAAATACAATTGGGAAAAAACTGATTGGAAAAACAGAAAGTAATCTTGATGATAAAATTATTGAGATTATTTTGGAGCGCATTATTGCAATTTCAGGAATTACCGCGCTGTATATCGGATTGAAAGAACTTCGCTTAGGTCTTACGTCGTCGAACACATTTTTTCTTTCATTTATTGAATATTCAAATCACGCGTTGTTTCTTGCTTCCGCACTTGTCGTTACTTCCGTTGTCATTCGGATTCTAAAAACGCTCAGCACGCATGCGCTGTATAAATTTACCCATGCCAGAGAACATGTCGGACTATCGCTGACGCCGCTTGTACATCGGGTAGTATCGCTGCTTATTTCACTGTTTGCAATAATGGTTGTGCTGGATCATTTCGGGCAAAATATTTCCAGCGTGCTTACAATTCTTGGCGCAGGTTCGCTTGCGCTCGGATTGGCGGCTCAAGATACGATTTCTAATATGATTTCCGGATTTATTATTATGCTCGATCGCCCGTTTCGGATTGGCGACAGAATAAAAATTCCATCCGGAGAAATAGGAGAAATTTTTGAAATTGGATTACGCAGCACAAAAATTTTAGATTTCGACAATAATCTAATTATTGTACCGAATAATGAATTGATAAAAACCAAAGTTGTTAATATGGGATATCCTGCCGGCGAAACTCGCGTGGTTGTTGATGTAAGCGTAGCATACGGTACGGATATTCAACTGGTAAAAAATATTTTGTTGGAAATAGCGAATAACAATTCGGAAATTTTAAAATCTACTCCGCCGGAAGTTTTTCTGATAAATTTAGGAGAGTGGGCGCTGCAATTGAAGTTATATTGCAGAGTAGAATCATACAAAATTCAATTTAAAATTGCGGAAGAATTACGGGTGGCAATCTATAACGCGTTGCGTCAAAATAATATTGAAATTCCTTTTCCGCAGCATGCTGTACATCTAAAAAAACAATAATTTCCATGGAACACAAAGTCATACTTAAAGAAAGAATTTATCAAGGACACACCATTGATCTTTCCGTTGATCATTTGCTGATTGATAATGAAAAAAAAGTTATCCGCGAGGTTGTTGAACATCCTGGCGGGACAATCATAATTCCTATTTTTCCTAATGGAGATATTTTACTTATTCGGCAGTACCGCTATCCGTTTAACAAAGAAATAATTGAGCTTCCTGCGGGCAAATTTGATGAAGGTGAAAATCCGCTGCGCTGTGCAAAACGGGAATTATTGGAAGAAACGGGGTACACGGCTGTAAAATGGATGCGGCTCGGCTCGTTAATGACGACGCCAGGATTCAGCAACGAAGTACTGCATATTTTTATGGCGTTAAATATTGAATCAAGCGGAAAAGGGCAGAGTCTTTTAGAAGGCGAAGAAACAATTTCGCTTATGCCGGCGACTCTTCACGATGCCGTAACAATGGTTGAGCGCGAAGAAATAACCGATGCAAAATCAATCATCGGCATTCTGTACGCAGAACGATTTTTTAGAAAGATTTCTGAGTAATGCCGATTCGCAAAATTATTTTTGATGTTGACGGAACGCTGATTGATTCAAAACTTGATATTATCAATTCGCAATTGTATATGCTGCAGTATTACGGTTTTTCTAATGTTCCAGCAAATGAAATTGAACCGTTTTACGGCAAACCGGTGCACGAATTAATGGCGATGTACCTTCCTGCTGAAAAACATTATCTGTTGCCGGAAGCGGTTGAAATTTATCGCAGCCATTACCGCGACCATTGGTTTGATACCACAACATTATTTTCCGATGTGAAAGAAACGCTGAAAGAATTAACAGCTCTCGGATTTCAATGCGCAACAGCAACAACAAAATCTACCCATTCAACACAAACAATTTTAGAACATTTTGAAATAGCTCGTTACTTTGTGCAGATTCAAGGAACAGACGAAGGGATGCTGTATAAACCCGATCCCTTTATCATAAATAAAATTTTACAAAATCAAAATTGGAATTTCATTGAAACAATTATTATCGGAGATTCTCTTTCCGATATTCAAGCAGGAAAATCTGCGGGAATAAAAACGTGCGGCGTAACGTATGGCGCAGCAACGAACGAAGAAATTTCAAAACTCAATCCGGATTTTTTAATTCATAATTTTTCCGAAATTCTTCCATTAGCTGCACGCATAGCAGCATAACAATATTTTACTATGACTCCAAACGAAATTATTAGAAAAAAACGCAACGGCATTTCATTAACGTCTGAAGAGATGCGGTTTATGATTGACGGTTACGTTAAAGGAATTATTCCCGATTATCAAATTTCTGCGCTGTTAATGGCAATCTTTTTCCGCGGAATGAATAATGAAGAAACCGTAGAGTTTACGCGTCTTATGCTTCACTCCGGCGATGTTATTGATCTTTCATCGCTTCCCGGCGTAAAAGTTGATAAGCATTCCACCGGAGGCGTCGGCGATAAAATTTCTCTTCCTCTTGCGCCGGTTGTTGCCGCGTGCGGCGTTCCCGTTCCGATGATTAGCGGGCGCGGACTTGGGCATACAGGCGGAACGCTCGATAAGTTAGAATCAATTCCCGGCTTTCGAACAAATCTTTCCATTGAAGAATATAAAAATGTTATCGCTGAAATTGGTTTGGTGATGATTGGACAGACGAAGGAAATTGCTCCTGCCGATAAAAAAATGTACGCCTTGCGCGATGTAACTTCTACTGTTGAATGTGTGCCGCTTATTTCAGGAAGCATTATGAGCAAAAAACTTGCTGAAGGAATTGACGCTCTTGTGCTGGATGTGAAAACCGGACGCGGCGCATTTATGCAAACGCTTGAACAATCCGAACTGCTTGCGCGCACGCTTGTTGATATTGGCAATAGCTTCGGAAAGGAAACCGTTGGCTTTATTACCGATATGAATCAACCGCTCGGTTTTGCAATCGGTAATTGGCTGGAAACACGCGAATCTGTTGAATGTCTGCGCGGTCGCAATGTTGCGGATGTAATGGAACTAACATACGTGCTGGGCGGCGCTATGGTTTGGCTTGGTAAACAAGCCGGCTCTATTGCTGAAGGAATTGAGCGATGCAAGGACGTTGTGAAAAATGGAAAAGCATACGAAAAATTTTTACAATTAGTAAAAATTCAAGGGGGCGATATTTCGTATATTGAAAACCTCGACAGCTACCCGCAGTCAAAAATTGCGATTGATATTACAGCGGAACAAAGCGGATTTATTTCTTCAATTGATTCGCTTGAACTCGGCTTTACCGGAATTACAATCGGCGCGGGAAGAACGAAAGTTGACGATGTTATTGACCCGAAAGCCGGAATTTTATTGAGAAAGAAAGCAGGAGATTCAGTAACAGCCGGCGATGTTGTTGCAACGTTGTTTACGGATAAATCTGAAGTTGTAGAAACTGCTGCAAAAAGAACAGCAGCAGCGTTTTCCTATTCGCACGAAAAACCTTCTGCTGTAAAACTTGTATTGAAACAAGTTGATCGCCACGGTACGAGAAATTTTTCTATTTGATTTGGTAATTAGCTGAAGTTACGCAAAATAAAAAAATGCTTCGACTCCCGCCTTCCAAAGAACATGT
>CAYXEE010000039.1:0-7352 GCA_964463935.1 uncultured Chitinophagaceae bacterium
ATTAGAAACTATTGCTACAAATATTGATATGGCGTGCGATAGCTCCGGCGCAATTTGCCAAGATACCGGAATGCCGACTTTTTACATCCATACTCCACTCGGCGCAAATCAGATACAGATGAAGAATGAAATTCGAGAAGCAATTGCAGAAGCGACAAAACTCGGCAAACTGCGTCCGAATTCGGTTGATTCGCTGAGCGGCAAAAATTCCGGAAATAATTTGGGAGAAGGAACGCCGGTATTTCATTGGGAGCAGTGGGAAAATGAAGATGAAATTGAAGTAAAACTAATTCTAAAAGGGGGCGGCTGCGAAAACAAAAATATTCAGTATTCCCTTCCAATGGAACTTGAACATCTCGGCAAAGCAGGAAGAAATATTGACGGAGTTCGGAAATGTATTCTTCATTCAGTGTGGCAGGCGCAGGGACAAGGATGTTCAATTGGATCTGTTGGCGTTTGTATCGGCGGAGATAGAACTACCGGATACGATTTTGCCAAACAGCAATTGTTTAGAAAACTTGATGATGAAAATCCGAATACAACTCTGGCAGAATTAGAAAATTATATTGTTGAGAATGCAAACAAATTGCAGATTGGTACGATGGGTTTTGGCGGAAATTCGACGCTCATCGGTTGTAAAATTACGGCGGCAAATCGTTTGCCTGCAAGTTTTTTTGTTTCTGTTGCATATAATTGCTGGGCATACCGAAGGCACGGCGTAATTCTTGACGCAAAAACAGGCGCAATAAAGCGTTGGATATATAACGATGATGCGCCGACAATAACAATGGGTAATGAAGGAATTTCTTTAACCGGAAAAGAAATTGCACTTACCACGCCGCTTTCTGAGGAGACAATTCGTTCATTAAAAGTCGGCGATGTTGTATTGGTTAACGGACAAATGTTTACAGGAAGAGATGCAATTCACGCACATTTAATAAATAATGATTCTCCGGTAAATTTACGCGGACAAATATTGTATCATTGCGGACCTGTTGCATTACAAACGGAAGATGGCTGGAATATTACTGCAGCCGGACCAACGACAAGCAGCCGCGAAGAACCATATCAAGCAGAGATAATTAAAAAATTTGGAATATGCGCAGTTGTAGGTAAAGGGGGAATGGGTAATAAGACACTCGCTGCTTTGCAAGAAAACGGCGCAGTATATTTGAATGCAATCGGCGGCGCTGCGCAATACTATGCTAAGTGTATTGAAAAGGTTACCGGCGTAGATTTTCTGGAATTTGGAATTCCTGAAGCAATGTGGCACATGCAGGTAAAGAATTTTCCTGCAATAGTAACAATGGATTCGCACGGAAATAGTTTGCATGCAGATATTGAAAAAATTTCAGCAGAAGAATTAAAAAAATTATCGGAATCATTTCTGTAATATAATAAAGGAGCAGTTATGGCTAACGAAACACTAACAATAGTAGATAATCGTACGGGAAAATCGTACGAAGTACCAATTAAGGATGAAACAATTTCGACGGCATTTCTTCGTCAAATAAAAGTTCATGACGAAGATTTTGGTTTAATGGCTTACGATCCTGCATTTATGAATACTGCATCGTGCAGAAGTTCAATTACTTATATTGACGGCGACAAGGGAATTTTGCAATATCGCGGTTATCCGATTGAAGACCTTGCGGAACACTGCACGTATTTAGAAGTTGCTCATCTTTTGTTTAGAGAAGAATTACCGACAAAAGAACAATTGCGCGATTGGGAAGCGCAAGTAAGCAAGCATTCGTTTATTCATCATAACATTGTAAGCATTATTGAAGGATTTCGGTATGATGCGCATCCGATGACAATTCTCATCAGCACCATAGCAGCGTTAGCATCATTTTTTCCTGAAGCAAAAAATATTTTTGATCCGGAAAACCGAAAACTTCAGATTCGCCGTATAATCGGGAAAGTGCCGACAATAGCGGCATTTGCATACCGCCACCGCGTTGGTATGCCGTTTGTTTATCCTGAAGATGATTTATCGCTTATTGGAAATCTTGCAAGCATGATGTTCAAACGTTCCAGCAAATTCCATCCAAATCCTGTTCTGGAGCACGCATTGAACGTGCTATTTGTTCTTCACGCAGATCATGAACAAAATTGCAGTACAAGTACAATGCGCGTTATCGGAAGTTCGCACGTTGATCCGTATTCGGCAATGGCGGGAGCGGCGGCGGCATTATTCGGTCCGTTACACGGCGGTGCAAATGAAGCGGTAATTCACATGCTTGATCATATCAATGATATTAAACAGGTGCCGGAATTCATAAAGAAAGTGAAAGATGGCGAAGGGCGGTTAATGGGATTTGGACACCGCGTATATAAAAATTACGATCCGCGCGCAAAAGTAATTAAAAAACTTGCGTATGACGTATTTGAAGTAACCGGAAAAAATCCGAAACTTGAAATTGCATTGGAATTAGAACGGATTGCGCTGGAAGATGATTATTTCGTAAAACGTAAATTATATCCGAATGTAGATTTTTATTCGGGATTGATTTATCAGGCAATGGGCTTCCCGATTGAAATGTTTCCCGTTCTTTTTGCAATACCGCGCACATCGGGCTGGCTTGCACATTGGCAGGAAATGCTTTTAGACCAAGAACTAAAAATTGCCCGACCGCGTCAAATTTTTACCGGTCATATGGTTCGCGATTTTGTTCCAATGGATAAACGGAAATAATTTACATTGATTACTAAAAAGCGCGGAAAAGTATCCGCGCTTTTTTTATTTCAGAAAAAGGAAATATTATGAAAGCGATTATTAACAATAATTTACTGCGATACATTGATATTGGAATTTCTACTGCAACGCCTGTTGTTTTTATTCATGGATTTCCATTCAGCCACAAAATGTGGACGTTTACCGGCGGACAAACTGAAGCTCTCGCACAGACAAACCGCGTTATTGCGTATGATGTTCGCGGACACGGAGAATCTGAAATCGGCAGCGGACAATATACAATTGAATTTTTTGTTGATGATTTATTCGGACTTCTTGACCACTTAAAAATTCATAAAGCAGTATTTGTCGGTCTTTCTATGGGCGGATACATTGCGCTGCGCGCAGTTGAGCGGAATCCTGAGCGTTTTGCAGGGCTGGTCTTGTGCGATACGCGAAGCGACGGCGATACAAATGAGGCAAAAATTAAAAGAGCAAGCGCAATGAAAAATTTATTTTCTGGCGGCGTGCGCGCATACGCAGATGATTATGTGAAAAATGTTTTTGCGGCAGAATCGCTGACATCGAAATCGGATGCTGTAAAGTTAATACAAAGCACAATTGAAAAAACTTCTCCGGCTGCAATTGCCGGAACGCTGCTTGCGCTTTCTGCGAGGACTGATACAACGAATTCGCTTTCTTCCATAAAATGTCCGACGCTTGTAATAGTGGGAGAAAATGATACGCTTACCCCTCCTTCTGTTTCAGAAGCGATGAAAAATAAAATTCCAAATGCAAAATTTGCAGTCATTCCTAATGCAGCGCACATGAGCAATCTGGAAAATCCTGAAATCTTTAATAAACATCTTGTTGAATTTATTTCATCGCTGCAGTGATCCAATTTTTTCAATCATTAGAGCGAAAAATAATTTCATGCGCGTCTTGTCCCAGATTAGTTGATTGGCGAAAAGAAATTGCAACGACCAAAACGAAACGGTTTGCAGAGTGGAAATATTGGGGAAAGCCGGTTCCCGGATTTGGCGATGTAAAAGCAGAATTACTTCTTATCGGTTTAGCTCCCGCCGCACATGGCGCAAATAGAACGGGACGAATGTTCACGGGAGATGAAAGCGGAAATTGGCTGTACCGCGCGTTATATAAAGCAGGTTTTGCATCGCAGCCAAATTCAACAGATAACAACGACGGCTTGCAATTACAAAATTGTTTTATTACGGCGGCATGCCGATGCGCGCCGCCCGATAATACGCCGACAAAAGAAGAATTATTGAATTGCAGAAAATTTATTCTGCAAGAGTTTCAGCTATTGAAAAATAAAAAAATTATTATCGGTTTAGGTAAAATTGGATTTGACGCTGCATTTGATGTTTGCAAACAATTAGGATTAACAGACCAAACAACCCGCCCAAAATTTTTTCATAATTGTTCATATCAACTTAACAACTCGCTGTATCTTCTTGGCAGTTATCACCCGAGCCAGCAAAATACATTTACAGGGAAATTAACAGAACCAATGTTTGACGCAGTTTTTCAAAAAGCAATAATAATGCTCTGAAGTTACGCAGATTGAAAAAAACAACCGTCATTCCCGCCCGCTCCGACACGAAGTGTACCTTCGGAAAGGAGTCCTTCGGGACCTTCGGAACGGGCATGACGAACTTACTTTTTTAGGCAATTTCTTTTTTTGCGTAACTTCAGTAATGCTTTAAAATAAAAAAGCCCGCATAATAAATTACGCGGGCTTTACGCTGCATTCTATTATTGCACTCTAGCAGTAAAACTAAATGTTGCCGAGGTAAGATAATTTGTTGAAGTTAACGGAGTAGAAACTGAAATTGTAACTTCACATGAAGTATTTACCGGCGCGCCTCCCGATGATAAATCGGTTACATAGATTGTATAATCAGTAATATTAGGTCCGGGGAAAATCAAATCGGCGCCGCGCGGCACTACTGTTGGAGCAGATGATGATAAACCTCCCGTAACGCCAAACTGAATATTTAGACCATTACCTACAACTTTTACACCTATAGCAATTGTTGTTCCTTCGGGCAATGGATTGCCATTTCCATCTTTTAATGTTATCGCAATCGGCAATGATGTTCCACCGGAAGAAAGCGTAACATTTGTTGGAATTCCAGCGGCAGTAATTGGCGTTTTACTTTGCAGAACAAGCACGCTATCTATCACTTTCTTTCCGCCTCTGCCTTGTGTTTGTGCATATACCCAATGATAACCAGGACGATTGTTAATTTTTGCGGCATAAGGACCGGAAGAAGGCAAATATGCGAATGGAGCAACAAGCGGACGCGGATTGACGCCGCCGATAAGATTAACAGATGCACGACCGCTTTTATCTGTATAAGCGCTGAAGTTCGTACCGGTTTGAATTAAGCTAGCTTGTGTATGGAAATATATTGCTGTATTTTCTGCAACCGGATTGCTGAATGTATCGCCGACAGCAACTTGGAATCCTATTTCATTAAATATATCAAATCCTAAGAATGAATACCGCGCAGGAATTAACGTAAAATGATTTTGATTAGGGAATCCTGCGTGAACGGTAATCTTAACAGGTTCGGATTGAATAATTTTTCCGCCGCCCAAATCAATTTTAACAACAATCTGTAAATTACCAGATTGAGTTCCGCTTACAACAGAAACTCTTAATTTGCCTTGGTCGTCAGTGCTGTCAATTTTTGGAATAACAGACGGCGGTGTTCCGCCTCCAACAAATGAATTTGGGAAGAAATTCAATGTATAACTTGCTGTTACACGTTTATTTTTATCTATCGGTATTCCTAATGAATCTCGGACTTCATACGTCAGCAGAGCATTTTCCGGCGAAGAACCAACGCCGGAAACAAAGAGATCGGTTGCCGTTGAACTTATGAATGTTATTTGCGCCGGCACTCTTGCGGTAGGAGGAACAACTATATTATTCGGCGCAAAAAGTACGCCGTAAAATGTTTTTGTTTTAACCCCGGTTATACCGCTGACACGGATTGTTACGGTAAAGTTTCCGCCGGTGCCTGCGAGTGTGAGTTTGTCTCTAACAAGTATTGAGAAATTGATATTGCTTGGATCTTGTGTATCTTCAAGCTCTTTATTAGCATCTCCTAAAACAAATAATTGTGATGCAACATCGCCTCCAAAAGTAACGTCAATCATATGACCGCCGGACAATGGATTATTTAATATATCGGAAACCGTAAAATTAACATTTACTTCGCCGCCATCAAAAACGCGAATTGTATCGTTCGTAACATTTTGAAGTTTAATATTCGGTACGCCGGTAAGAAGTATATTTGCAGTTTTACTTACCAATGTTCCGTTGTCGCCAACCGTATTTGCTTTTACATATCTCATTCCAAGCAGGCGCGTATCTTTTACTATTTGAAGCAGCGCTGAAGCTCTTCCAACAATATCTGTAAATGCTGAAGCTGAAACAATTCCTGCATTGGTTTCAAAATAAATTCCTGTTCCGGTTTTTACAGGATTCCCAAAACGGTCGCCGGCTAAAACACCAAGCGGCACGGGAGTAGTTTCATAAATTGAGTAATTTTTTTGAACACCAGTAAAACTGAATAACGAATCAACGGCAAAGCCGCCAAAAACAGTAACCGGCACTGGCGAAGATTTTATTGTCGGAAGTAATATTGCATTAGCAGCTACAACCTGCAGCACTGTTGAACGCGTGCCGCTTGTTAATGTTGTTTGAATTCTTCCGGTAAACGGATCCGTAAATCCGCTATCCGGTTTAATTTGCTCGCCTGAACCAGAGCCGCCTTGTAATTGGAAATATATCTTTGTCTGGTTAATCATATCAAGCGGATTTCCAAGAACATCACGCGCTTCAAATACAAGCGATGAATTTTCAATGCCGCCGACGCTTCGTACGGATAATTCGGTGTTACTGACGGAAATAAGCGCCAACGACGCAAGCTGTCCGGTTTTCACTAAAATTGTTCTTGGTATAGATGAAAGTGTTGTACCGTTCGCATCAACTTTTGCAACAAGATGCAACACGCCCGCTTTTACACCGCTTTGCACTACTACTTTTACGCGTCCGGAATCATCGGAAACAGCATACGATGGAAGAAAATATTCGCTGGCATTTAACGATTTTGTAAATTGGAATTGCACCGCTGCATCTTTCACCGGCTTTTCTTTACTGTCTCGAACAACAAAAACTAACGTGTCGGTTGTCGGTGTTCCGCCGTTTGCAACAACAATGGTATCGTTCGATGAAGAGTAATACCGTATTGATGTCGGAATGCTAACCGTCGGTACTGAACCGCCGCTTCCCTGCAGTACGCCCGTTAATGTTTTTGATGCAACTGCTCCATTCAACGAAACAACATTAATAACAATGCTGAATACTCCGCTGCTTCCGCCGCCGGAAATTTTATCTGAAATTGTAAAACTGTATTTAATTCCATTTACATTATCAAGCGTATTGCGAGCGCTTCTGGAAATATCTCCTGATAATTGCAAATCATTTATCGGCGCTCCGTTAAGCGATACAGAAATTGTATGCTTATCAGAAACAGGATTTCCGACAGCATCACTGATTGTGTAGTTTACAATACTGTTTCCGCCGTCAAGAATTGTAACGGTATCGGAAGGAACATTTGTTACTGCAATATTTGCGCTT
>CAYXEE010000039.1:7362-11833 GCA_964463935.1 uncultured Chitinophagaceae bacterium
AATGCCGGAAATAATAAATGGAATTGATTGCGAAATATTTATTCCATTCTCGCCGACTGTTCGCACAATTAAGTTATGATTTCCAATTGCAGAATTTTGTTTCAGCGCTCTCATTATTACCGATGCTTGTCCGCCGATGGTAAATGCAGAAGCATCTACAATAGCGCTGCTATCGGGTATAGAGAAATAAATTGCTGTATTGTCTTTAACAGAATTTCCGTATTTATCGCCGGCAATAACATTTACATTTACAATTTTAAATGTTTCGCCCGGTAGAAATTCATCAAGAGAAATATTTTGACGATCCATACTTACATTAAAGAGCGATTGAATAGCATACCCGCCGTAAATTACAACCGGCACGGGTGATGATTTTATCGTCGGATTTACTCTTGCATTACCGGCAACAACCTGAAGTACAGTCGCTTTAGAACCGGAGGTTAATGTTGTTTGCACTCTTCCTGTAATCGGGTCTGTAACTGCGCTGTCTGGCTTAACTTGTTCCCCAGAGCCGGGTCCGCCGACTATTTGGAAAAATATTTTTGTCTGATTGAAAGCGTCAAGAGTATTTCCTAAAGCATCTTTTGCTTGGAAGATAAATGTTGAATTTTCAATTCCGCCAACTCCTTTAACAGATATTTCCGCATTATCAATGGAAACCAATGTTAACGCAAATAACGGACCAGTCTTTACATAAATATTCACCGGAGCAGAAGAAATAACAGACGTTCCGGCAGTAACTTTTGCAATAACTCTAATTATTCCATTTTTTATACCGCTGGTAACTACTGTTGTAACTCTGCCGGAATCATCGCTTGCAGCGCTTGCCGGAGTGAGATATTCGCTTGCATTCATTCCGACAGTTTTAATAAATTCAACCAAAGCTCCTTTTACCGGATTTCCTTGCAAATTGCGTACGACAAATGTTACTGTATCTGTTGTCGGACTTCCACCGTTTGAAACCACAATTGTATCGTTTGTTGTTCGATACAAACTTATGCTTGCAACGCTTCCTTCGTTTCCAGTTCCGCTTCCGCCTTTAAGCGTGCCGCTTATATCTTTGGTAATATTTCCAGTGGTATTAGGTCCTGCAACAATAATTTTAAATGAAAGATCTTTCGGTCCCCGTCCATCATTTTTTACGGTGTCGCGCGCTGTAAACGAAAATTGCGTTCTTCCAACTCCTTGTAATCTTGTATCGGGAAGATTTATATTTATATCGCCTGTTAATTGAATTGTTGCCGCGCCGTTTCCAAGCGCTTGAACGGCAATTGTTGTTCCTTGAGCAAGGGGATTTCCATTAACATCCGCAACGCTGAATTGAAATGTTTTTGATGAGCCGTCGTCAATTTCAAAATTAGCATACGGTCCGCCGACTTCATTAATAACTGCTTCGCGCGAAAATACAAGCTGAATGGAATCTTTAATTTTTATTCCGCCGCTTCCCAACACGCTTGCTGAAACTGTTGCAATTCCCAATGGCGGGGTTTGCGAACCAAATTGTAATGTTGCGGTTGTTTGTCCGAGCGTGTTTGTCGTTGAAGAAGCGTCAATAATTCCGCCGTTCGTTAAAAAGTTTACAGTAACTCCTGCGCGAGCCGGATTTCCTTGGTTATCTCCAACAATAACATTTATCGCTGTAGTTTTATCAGTAACTACAGAATAATTCACTTTTGCAGTTTGTATTTTAATTGTCGTTGGAATTCCATTTGCAATACTAATTGTCGGCTTATCGGTAGATTTTAAAGTTCCGCCAAGCGCGCTTGCCGTAATTTGTACCGAACCGGATTGCGTGCCTGAAGAAAATGAAGTGGTTACTCTTCCTGTTTGAAAATCTGTTAATGTAGAAGCCGGAGTAAGTTTTGTTCCAGCTGTATCGCCTAACGATGAAAAACTAATAAAAGTTTGATTTGCGCCGTCTAACGCATTTCCGAGAATATCTCTCGCTTCAAAAATAATAGTAGAAACTTCAGTCCCTCCCGCTCCTTTTATGGAAAGTTCTTTGTTATCTACATTTATCAAATTTATTGATGCAATAGGTCCGGTTTTGACATAAATAGAAACCGGCAAAGAACTGATTGATGAACTTCCTGAAGATAAACTTGCGGTTACTTTTAATAATCCTGCTTTTACGCCGCTCGATACGACTGCAACAACTTTACCGGAATCATCCGTAATTGCGGAAGAAGGAGTTATTGATTCGCTGGAGTTAAGAGTTTTAGAAAATTGAAATTGAATTCCTGCATTCTTAACAACATTGCCATTTAAATCTTTGGCAACAAATACTAGCGTATCTTTAGAAACCGATCCTGCTCCTGAAACTGTAAGCGTATCTGCTGTTGACTTTACAAGTTGAATTGTTGCAACCTTACCTTCGTTATTATTTCCGGATGAACCTTTAATAATTCCAGAGAACGATTTTGTTATTCCGCCAGTTGTATTCGGACCGCCGACAAGAATTTTAAAACCAACCGATTTTGGACCTGCTCCATCTCCTTTTATTGTATCTCGAGCAACAAAAGTAAACTGTGTTGTACCAACGCCTTTTAGTTTTGTATCGGGAAGCGAAGTAATATCAATATCGCCGGTAAGTTCAATACTTTGCGTTCCGGTACCAAATGCTTGAACTTTTATCGAAGTTCCCTGCGCCAAAGGATTTCCATTCACATTGGCAACGCTGAACTGGAATGTTTTAGAAAGTCCATCCTCAATTTCAAAATTATCAAATGGTCCGTTTAATTCTGTAATAACAGCTTCTCTGGAAAATATTACAGTAACGGTATCTTTAACAACAACGCTATTTTTGCCGATAGTTTTCGCTTCAATTAATGCTATGCCGTTTGGCGGCATGGGATTGGAAATTACAAGCGTTGCCGTTGCTTGTCCGCTGGTATTGGTTTTCGTATTTGCATCAATCAATCCGCCGGTTGTTTTAAATGAAATCGGCGTTTCCGGTTTCACAGGATTTCCAAATTCATCGCCGACCGCAACGCTAAATGCTCCGATCTTATCCGTTAACGTTGAAAAATTCTTTTTCGGCGCTATAAGTGTAAATTGATTTTGTGAAGGAAGACCGCCGGAAATAGTTAATTGAATCGGCGGCGATTTTATTGCTCCGCTTAATGTAGAAGCTTGAACTTGAACCAATCCTGCCTGCGATCCGGTTGAAAAACTTGCCGTTACTCTTCCCGTCGTCGGATCTGTTTTTGCTGAAATTGGATTGATGCTGATTCCATTGGTATCGCCCGCTGCGCTAAATGTAACAAGCGTCTGATTTGTATTATCAATCGGATTATTTAAGGAATCTCTTGCTTCAATAACAATTGTTGCATTTTCGTTGCCGCCGCCTCCTTTTACAGAAAGATTGGAAGGCGTAACAGAAATTAGCGCTAACGATGCAACGCGTCCCGTACGGATATAAACATATTTTGCATCGCTGGAAATTGAAACCGTATCGCGCCGAACGCTTGCTGCAATTTGCACTAACCCGGCACGAATGCCGCTCGTTAATACAGCCGTTGCAATACCGCTGGAATTTGTAACCGCAACTGTTGGAGTTAGAAATTCTCCGCCGCCAAGATTTTTTACAAATGCAAAATTAACCGGAACGCCTGCCGAGGGTTGACCGGAAACATCTAAAACTTTTGCTTGAAGAGATTGAGAGTTCGGCGAACCGCCGCCGGTAACAACAATTGAATCTATAACGCCGCTGTTTATTATAGAAATACTTCCTACTTTTCCGCTGTCCGAAATTGCCGAAGCAAGATAGCCGGTGAATGTTTTTTTCACATTGCCGTTTTCGCTGGCAACTTCAACGGATATTGAAACCGGACGCGTTTGGTTTAAATTTTTTATTCTTCGGTCGGAAATTATTACGCTAAATTTTGTCCACGCGCGGTCATAAGTATCCGGCATTGTTTTATCTAAATCGCCGGAAATAACGGCGCCGGTTGTATCCAAACCAATTCCCGAAATTCTTATTGTGGTTCCCTGAGAAAGCGGATTTCCATTCGGGTCGCTAATAGTAAAGTCAATTCGTTTTTCTTTTAAACCCGGAACAACGAAATTTGTATCGGCAGAAGAAATTGTAGTTGCGCCGGAAAATAATACATCAATAGATTTTGAAAATGAATATCCGGCGGGAGCTGAAACAGTTGTTTCTTCTTCATCGGCAATCGCTGTTTTTTCATATAATCTTCTTCCTAACGGTCCTTGAAGTTTGAACTGTGATTTTCTTCCTTGTTCTACTGAAACTTCTTCGGCTACATTTCCTGAAACAACTTGCGCGGTAATTCTTACCAAACCTCCGCCGATTGGAACAGGGTTGGCGGATATTAATTCATTTGTTGCAGTACCATCATCTTTTGTTGTTACCGCGGACTGCGCCATTTGTCCGCCTGATGTTGTAAAATAAATATAGGTACCCGGCTGTACGGGATTTCCTGCTTTATCGCCGACTATTGCGCCAATA
>CAYXEE010000040.1:0-826 GCA_964463935.1 uncultured Chitinophagaceae bacterium
TAAACTGTCGAACAATATTTTTTTTGCAGAAAAATATTCTGCCATTGTTTCGTGATAATCAAGATGGTCCTGCGTTAAATTTGTAAATACCGCCGCTTTGAACGGAATTCCAAACACACGATATTGATGAAGCGCGTGCGAAGAAACTTCCATAACAACATGCGTACAATTTTGTTTCGCCATTTTATCAAACAGTTGATGCAGTTCCAGCGATTCCGGCGTTGTATGCGTAGCGGGAAATTTTTCCGCGCCGATTGCGTATTCAATTGTTCCAATCAATCCGACTTTGTTGTTCGAATTCGATTCAAGAAGCTGTTTAAGTAAAACGGCGGTTGTAGTTTTACCGTTTGTTCCTGTTACGCCGATCATCGTCATTTTTTCTGCCGGTTTTCCGTAATAATTTGCAGAAATCTGCGCCAGCGCTTTTCGCGTATTTCTTACAACAACTTTTACAGTTCCTGTGTGCATGCACATCGAATCCGGAATCGCAGTATCATCTTCAACAACAATAACTTTTGCGCCGTTGGCAATTGCCGACGTTAAAAATTTATGTCCGTCGTTACCGCTGCCGCGCAATGCAGCAAAAAGATTTTCTCTCTGCACGTTGCGCGAATCGTACTGAACGCCGCTTATTTTTACATCGTGCGTAACAACCATTTTTCCAAACATTGTTTGGAATATTTTTGAAACCTCAACGCCGCGTAATAATTCAGAAAGTGTCATACAATACTCAATACAGTTGCGCTGTTACAATCGGTTTCGGTTCGCACAACACCGTAACTTTTCCGTTCATTTTCATTCCTGTTCCCGCTGCGGGAAATTGATT
>CAYXEE010000040.1:836-11825 GCA_964463935.1 uncultured Chitinophagaceae bacterium
ATGGAAAGATGTTCTGCTGCAAGCTTATTCACGGCGCGCCGAACGCTCATTCCGCGAAGTTCCGGCGCATGAACTCCGCCGGCAAACAACCGATCTTCTGTTTCATTCATCATTATTTGCACTGTGGTTCCGCGCTCGGCTTTTGTTCCCGCCGTAGGATATTGACGAACAACTTCGCTTCCGCTTCCAAACACTTTTGAAAGGAAGCCGTTTTTTGCAAGCAATATTTTCGCTTCATCCACATTCATTCCTATAATTTCAGGAATTGAAACAGCAACAATATTTTGTGAAATTTTTTCTGAAGTTTGTTGTTCAACGGAAGCGGCAGAAAGTAATCCGTTATTGTTAATAATTCGTTCAACAATTCCTTTGAAAATCGGCGCGCTTGCAATAGCGCCTGTGTAGCCGCCGGATTTCGGTTTTTCAAGAATTACAAGACACACAAGTTCGGGTTTTTCTACAGGAAAAAATCCGACGAATGAAGCGTTGTAACTCCCATCTTCATATTTTCCATTTACATATTTTCTTGCCGTTCCTGTTTTGCCGGCAATTAAAACATTCGGATTTTTTACAATGCTTCCGGTTCCAAATTCAACAACTGCGGAAAGCATTTTTTTAATTTCGTTGTTCGCTTCTTTCGAAAGCGCGCGGCGAATCATTTGCGGCTGACCGCTGTACAATTCGTTTCCAAGATTATCAATTTCTTTTTGAATGATATACGGTTTCATCAATACGCCGTCGTTTGCAATTGCCGCGTACGCAGAAACAATTTGCAGCGGCGTTGCGCCGATTTCGTAGCCGTACGCCATTGTGTTCAGCGTTGTGCCGGACCATTCAACGGGCTTTTTCAACTGTCCGCCTATTTCTGCGGGAAGTTCTATTCCAGTTGTCATTCCAAAACCAAAATTGCGCGCCTGATTATACAATTTTTCCGTCCCGATTAAATCGCTCACTTTTGCCATTACAATATTGCTGGAATACGCCATTGATTCCAAAAAAGTAACATCGCGCATCGGATGCGTATCGCTGATGGTGCGAGTTTTATTTCCGCCGATGGGAAGAATGTATTTTCCATTTTCTGCGTAGAATTTTTTTTCAAGCGTTGCAGCGCCGCTTTGAAGCGCCGCAGAAGCGGTTACAATCTTAAATAATGAACCCGGCTCGTACATATCCGCAACAATTCTGTTCTTCAACAAATCGGCATGTGCAACGTTATTCAAATTCACAGAAGGATAATTCGCCATCGCAAGTACTTCTCCCGTTTGCGGTCGAAGCATAACAGCAAGTCCCGCATCTGCCTGCGTCTTCACCGCCCCTTTTTTCAATTCTTCTTCTGCAATTGATTGATATGTTAAATCAATTGTCAGTTCAATTGAATTTCCATTTTCCGCTTCTTTGCGCGGAAAATCCATTGAAGGGCGCGTTCTTCGCAAACCATCGCGCTGCATAACCACATAGCCGTCTATTCCTTTCAGCAAATTGTTATATTGCTGCTCAATTCCGCTGACTCCGATATTTTCGTTGTTTGTTGCGCCGATTACCTGTCCGAGAACTTCATCGTAATGATATAAGCGAACCGGCGCGGTTTCTTTCAACACGCCGGGCATTTTTTGAAATTGAATTTTTTCCGCTAAATCGGGACGCAATTGACGCTCAAGCACAACATATCGCTTGTCGCTTAATAATTTTTCTAGATATTCCCGTTCTGGTTTTCCCGTAACGTTGGAAAATTCTTTTGCAATAAAACGCGCATCATCGCCGGCAATTTTAGGATTCGCAGTGAAACGAACAAAATGCGAATTGGTCGCCAGTACATTTCCGTTTCTGTCATAAATATTTCCGCGCTGCGCAGGAATCGGCGCAGGTTCTTCATACTGTTTTTTTGCAAGTTCGCGGAACTTTCCTGCTTCAATCGCTTGAATTTGCACTAAACGAACGACTGCAGCAATGAACAAAAGAACAAATCCGATTTTTACGGCAAATAATCGAAAATTGTAATTCTTTTGTGCAGGCGTTCCCTGCTCTTCCGAATTAGTTTTTTTTGCAAACAGATTCCACATTATCGCTGCGCTTGTTCTTTCACTTCTTCAATTTTTTCTTTCGAAACTTCAAACCAAACGGGCTGCGCTTTCGGATTTATCATTCCTAATTTTTCCTGCGCCATTAAACTGATTCGTTCTAAACTCTGTTTCTTGGCTATTTCTGCTTTCAACACTTCATTCATACTCAGCAGCGAATTATACCGCCCATACAAATCATTTACCTCTTTAGCCAAATTGTTCACCGCTACTACATTACCTACATATAACAATCCAAAAAATGCAACGCCGAATAGAATGAGAACAATATTTGCCATTTTTGCTTTCTTGCGCGCAGTTTTTTTTACATTTGCGCGCGGCGCGGCGTAGCTCGGATATGCGCCTTGCGAATCGTATTCCAGAGCGATTGCATCATTGTAAATCTTACGGTCGTTAAATTTCGGCATTGCCGCAGTTTCCAATGTGTGTGTAATTTTCTTTGCCATTATTGCGCATTTATTCTTTCTGCGGCTCGCAATTTTGCGCTTCGTGAACGCGGATTGTTTTCTTTTTCTTCGTCGCCGGCAGTAATCGGTTTCTTGGTAATAATTTTTAATTCTGGAATTCTTTGACTATCGGGAATCAATTTATTTCCCGAAGGAATTGTTGCCGCCGCGCATTCTGCAAAAAAATTTTTCACAATTCTATCTTCCAGCGAGTGATATGAAATTACTGCAATTCTTCCGCCGTTCGATAGCAATGGAAGCGAATCGCGCAAAATTTTTTCCAGCCGGTTCAACTCGTCGTTTACTTCTATTCGTATCGCTTGAAAAACTCTTGCTAAAGATTTTACGGCAAATTTTCCGCCCACACTCCGCTCTATTATTTCCGCTAATTCGCCTGTTGTTTCTATTTTTTTACTTGCGCGCTGTTGAACTATTCTTCTTGCAATTTTTCGCGACAACCGCTCTTCGCCGTAGTGAAAAATTATATTTGCAAGCGTTTCTTCTTCATACGTATTAACAACTGTAAACGCATCTGCTATTTGCCGTCTATCCATCCGCATATCTAACCGTTCATCGCCGCGGAACGAAAATCCTTTGCGCGCTTCGTCAAATTGAAATGACGATACGCCGAGATCGAGCAACAACCCTTGAATTGAAAAAATGTTTTGGCTGCGAAGTATTGCTTCGATGTGCGCGGTATTATTGTGTGCAAGTCGTACATTCCGTTCAAATTTTTGTAACCGCCGCTCGGCTTCGTTCACTGCATCTGCATCTGCATCAATTCCAATCAGCAATCCGTTTTTCGTTAGCCGCTCGCAAATTTTTTCTGCATGACCGCCGCCGCCCAGCGTTCCATCAACATAAATTCCATTGCTGCTTGTTACAAGAATATCAAGCGTTTCTTTCAATAACACCGGAATATGATATGAGTGCTGTTGTAACAATTGGTATTCTGTAACGCTCACTCTTTCTTTTCAAATACTTTTGATGCGACAGTCAAATAATCTTCTTGTTGACCGTCGAGATATTTTTGATATTCATTCGGATTCCACACTTCAATTCTATCAAACGCGCCGAGAATAAAAACTTCGCTTTCTATTTTTGCGTATTGCATTAATTCTTTAGGAAGCGTAATTCTGTACTGTCCATCCAACTCCGCATCGGCTGCAAACTGTAAAAGCATTCGCGTAAAAAATCTATGTTGCGGATCGGTTTGTTGAAGTTTTCCAATTTCTATTTCGCGTTTTGCCCACTCATCATTCGGATACACAAAAATACATGGTTCAAATCCGCGCGTAATAACGAACGAGTTGTTCGCATCAGGCGAAAGATTTTTCCGCATTTTTGCCGGAATGTTGACGCGACCTTTGTTGTCAACCGTGTATGTAAATGAACCTTTAAATGACGACACGAAAATTTAAATAATAATAGAGTGAAAAATCCGTAAAGTTAAAAAATGGCTGTAAATTCAAATATATTTTTACCCACTTTTACCCACTTATTGACTCGAAATTTACAGAATTTCAACCGAAAGTCAAGTTATTTCTCTATGTTTTTTAAAAAAATTTTTCATGAGAATAACAATTATTGCATTTGTGGAATTCAGTCGGTACAATTAGAAAAAGGGCAAACAATTGTTTCAATTGGGAGATTTTATGAATCGCAGACATTTTATTCAATCAACTGTAACTGCAGGCGGTTATCTCGCATTAAATCAATTCACTCCGCTGTTTTCTGAACAACAACCATTCGACCTTGTTGCCGTTAAGGGGGGAGAACCTGCTCCAATGTTCGATGAAGCAATAAAAGCGCTTGGCGGAATGAAAACTTTTGTTAAAAAGGGACAAACAGTTGTAATAAAACCTAATATTGGCTGGGATGTTACGCCCGAGCGCGCGGGAAATACAAATCCACAATTAGTGAATAGGATAATAAAACATTGTTTTAATGCAGGCGCTAAAGAAGTGTACGTCTTCGATCACACGTGCGATAATTGGCAGCGCTGTTACAAAAACAGCGGCATAGAAGCCGCTGTAAAAGATGCAGGCGGAAAAATTGCTCCCGCGCATACGGAAAGTTATTATCAAACCGTTTCTATTCCTGCCGGAAAAAATTTACGAACAGCAAAAGAACACGAACTTATTCTTAGCTCCGATATATTTATCAATGTTCCTATTTTAAAAAGTCATTCTTCTACAAAACTTACCATTGCAATGAAAAATTTAATGGGAAATGTTTGGAATCGCGGCGAATGGCACGGAAATGATCTTCATCAGTGTATTGCAGATTTTGCAACATTCCGAAAACCGGATTTAAATATTGTTGATGCGTACTACGTTATGAAGCAAAACGGACCGCGCGGTGTTTCGGTGGAAGATGTTGTTACAATGAAAGCGCAGCTTATTTCAACAGATATTGTTGCTGTTGATGCAGCAGCGGCAAAATTATTCGGGCTTCAACCGGACGATATTCGCTACATTAAAATTGCCGCAGAACAAAAAACCGGCAGAAAAGATCTTGAAAATTTAAATATTAAAAAAATCTCGCTCTAAGATAAACAGTTTTCATTATTGGAAACTGTTTATCTGCTAATTTATGACTTGGAAACATCTAAAAATAATTCGCGTTGCCGTTGCTTTACTTTTTTTCATTCCTCTCTGCGCAATATTTTTAGATATCTACAATGTAATTCCGCAATCAATCATTATCTTTTTTACATCGTTACAATTTATTCCTGCATTAACAAAAACTTTTATTGTATTCGGAATTTCTTCTTTTGCATTATTTTTTGTTGCGCTTCTTACAATATTTTTCGGAAGAGTTTACTGTTCAACAATTTGTCCGCTTGGTACGTTGCAAGACCTTGTCATCCGTCTTGCACAAAAGAATAGAAAAAAAAGATGGTTCATATACAAAAAGCAGAATTTTCTTTTTCATTATTCATTGATGATGATTATTGCTCTGTTTTTTATTTTAGGAAGCACGACATTATTAAATCTTGTTGAACCTTTCAGCGGCTTTGGAAGAATCGCAAACACCGTTGTAAAACCTTTCATTCTTGGAGTAAACAATGGAATAGCGTTTGCACTTGAAAAATTCGGAATGATGATGTTATTTTCAATCCAATTTCATCCGATTGCTTTTTCTGTTGTAGCGTCAGTATTTATTTTTTTGGTAACAGTGTTGTATATGTCGTACAATCACGGAAGATTATTTTGCAATCTTTTATGCCCGGCAGGCGCTCTGCTTGGCATTATATCCAGAATTTCTTTATTTAAGATTGATATTAACGAAGATGGCTGTACGCATTGTAAACTGTGTGAAAAAGTCTGTAAAGCAAATTGCATTGACAGCGAAACACAGACTATTGATTTTGCCGCTTGCGTTGGATGTTTTAATTGTATGGAGGCTTGCCATACAGAAGGCGTAATCTATAAAGTTACATGGAAAACGAATTCAATTTCCAATTCAACTGCAAATGAAAGCCGCAGAAAATTTTTAAGAACTACAACACTGTCGACTGTTTCCGCTTTTCTTCCATTTGTTGACACAACAAAAAATAATGTACACTCTGCAAGCGGATATGATGAAAGCCGGAAACATCCTGTTTCACCGCCGGGTTCAAAAAGTACTACGCATTTTTCTTCAACGTGTACTGCTTGTCAATTATGTGTAGCATCTTGCCCGACCAAAGTGTTACAGCCGGCGTTTTTAGAGTACGGGATTTCAGGTTTTCTGCAGCCCAAAATGGATTATAATGTAAACTATTGCAATTATGATTGTATGATTTGTTCAGATGTTTGTCCAAGCGGAGCAATTATACCGTTACTGTTAGAAGAAAAAAAATTATCGCAGATTGGAAAAGCAATATTTTTTAAGGATGATTGTATTGTTATCACAAAAAAGAAAGATTGCGGCGCTTGTTCGGAGCATTGTCCGACAAAAGCCGTCAATATGGTTTTGCACGAAGGACTATTTTTACCCGAAGTGAATGATAAAATTTGTATCGGATGCGGAGCGTGCGAATATGCTTGTCCGACGAAACCGCGAAAAGCAATTTATGTTGAAGCTAATTCAATTCATATTCGCGCAGAAAAACCAAAGCCGCAAAAGCTGAAAGAAAAAATAGAAAAACTTGAAGAATTTCCATTTTAATATTTTATGATTAACTCTACGCTGAAAATAAAAATTCCGCAAGATTTTAATTTGCAAACAACAATTAACAGCCACGGATGGTACGATCTTGCACCGTTTCAAACAAATGAAGAGAAATCAGAACTTTCCACAATAATTGCTGTTGATAAAAAATTTGCTCGCTGCAAAATATCAACAAAGAATACAATATTGAACATTGATGTTTCAGCAAAAAAAAATTTATCAAGCAAAGAACAAGCAATTGTTAAAAAGAAAGTCTCCGAGATTTTGCGGTTACCAGAATCGTTTGACGAGTTTTACAAGATTTGCAATGCCGAACCACATCTGCGGTGGGTGAAAAAACATAGCGCGGGAAGGTTACTTCGTTCTCCTTCTGTTTTTGAAGATGTTGTAAAAATGCTTTTTACAACAAATTGTTCGTGGTCGCTCACAAAAATTCAAACAACAAATCTTGTAACAAAGCTCGGGGAAAAAATTTCTGAAACAGAATATTCTTTCCCTTCGCCGGAAGCAATTTCCGCAAAAAGCGAACAGTGGCTGAGAAAAAATATTTCTTGCGGCTACCGAGCGCCGTATGTACTTGAATTGTGTAAAAAAATTTCCGCAGGAAAATTAGAAATTGAATCATTGCGAAATTCTAATGCAACAACACAAGAATTGTATGAATTTCTCCGCTCAATAAAAGGAATCGGACACTATGCCGCCGGAAATCTTTTAAAACTTCTCGGACGGTATGATTATTTGGGAATTGATTCGTGGGTGCGAAAACGCTTTTCTGAAATCCATTGTAATGGACGAAAAGTAAGCGATGAGAAAATTGAAAAACATTACCTGCGCTATGGCAAATGGCAGGGACTTGTCTGCTGGATGGAAGTAACGAAAGATTGGCACGTGTAAACTATAAAACCTGCCAAGTCTTTTAGACTTGACAGGTTTTTAGCAAAAAAACTATTAGAGTAATGAGACAAAATTATTTCAGCATCAACATTTTCTTTACCGATGCAAAATCTCCTGCTTCAATACGATAGAAATACATTCCCGAGGAAACTTTTTGATTAAAATTATTTGTACCATCCCATTGCAGCGAATATCTTCCCGCATCTTGTTCGGCTTGAATTAGTTGCTTTACAAGCTGACCTAAAATATTATACACGCTCAAAATAACCTTGGATCGCTGTTTCAATGAATATTGTATTGTTGTCGTTGGATTGAACGGATTGGGATAATTTTGCGATAGTGAAAATTCAGTCGGTGCGGCAATATTACCATTTACTCCGGTAATAATGGTCGGATTAAAAAGAAACGCATCTCGTGATGTTAATGGACGGGTAGAAAGTAAATTGATATCTCCTTCAGCGCCCAATGCAGAATAAAATGGCGCGCCAATTGACGATATCCATACTACCCAATACGTTGGAAGATTATAACGGTAACGAAAATTCGGAATTAAATTTAATCCGCCTTTGGTGGAATCGTATGTTTTACCTTCTGGATTGTATGTTGTTGATAAGATATAGATGTAATTGTTTTTCGTTGCAGAAACTACGTTAGGTTCAAAATCCCAGCGATCATTTTTGTCATGGTCTATCACAACAACATCCAATTGTCTCGGCGTATTTGAAGATTCAATATCATACACTGCAAATGGAACGCTTTTAAATCCTGTATATGTCCAAGAGGATGGAAGGGCAGTTTCTCTTCTATAAAAATATGCGCGCTGCGAACGCTGTGTATTGGTTGAATCATAACCATACGGCTCGCCGCTGTCTAACAAGCCGTTGCTGTTTAAATCCGTAAAAGAAGTAGCTTTAGAAAATCTTATTTGAACATCTCGATAATCTCCGAAGTGCAATGAACTGCCGGGAGATGCAGGAACGTATGTAGGAAATTTATTGCCTGTATTCGAAAATGGCACGCTTGTATTTGTTGTATAAGTGAACCATGGAAATTTTGTAGAATCTAATGTGTAAAAGCGACTGCCCATTCTATCAAATGTGGAATAATTATTTCCGCTCCACAAAACTTTAAAGCCATTGGTAACAGTAGTAGAAAATCCGTAATAGGCATTGCTATCTAACAGAATATTTTGTAAAAGAATGCTTCCTGTGGTAGAATCTTTTAATGTAAATCCCGGGGTTTTTGCCGCGTCGGCAGAATCAGTTCCAAGAACGAGATACTGATGATTCTGCGCAACATTTTTATCCGTAACTGAAGTTACGCAAAATAAAAAAATGCTTCGACTCGGCACAAAAAATTAAGGTCATCCTGAGCAAATCCTTTGTTTTTTGAAGGATGCGCCGAAGGATGACCTTACAAACTTAAGCGTGCCTCGCTCAGCATGACCATCTGCGTAACTTCAGTCCGTAATTAAAATATTTGGAATCGCTGTTGCTCTGCCGCTCAGTCTTGAAGTAACTGCTTTGGTTTGGGTAAACGGATAAACGTCAAAACTAATTGCATCTTTCCATCTGTTGCCGTTGTTATCCGTAACTAATACATCAAAATTTAATTTCCCGTCGGAATAATTTACTGGAACTAAAAATTCAAAATATGTTGCAGCATTATTTTGGTTGTAGACCGGTGTAAATTGTGAATTACTGTTTAACAACGGAACGCTCATCGTTGCAAATAATGAATTTTGATACAATGGCGTAATTGTAAGATTAGAAAAATTAAAGCTTGTTGAGTTTGTAATTGGTATTCCAAAACGAAAACGTTCTCCGATATTCACTAATCCATTATTGTTCAGATTATCAGAAAAAACAATGGATTGATTTAATTGAAGCTTTGTTGTGGTAATGTTTGTTGCTAAGCCGCGCCATTCAACTGTTTTGTTACTATTATCAGTAATTGAAACATCGAGATTCAAACCAGTTTGCTGGCTGGCAACAGTTATAGTTCCGCCAAAAACTTTATCTCCAGCCGTACCATCGTTATGGTTTCCATCATCAAAAAGTGCGCCCGATCCCACCGATGAATTATTTGCCGTTACTAATTTTCCCATAACACTCTTTGCGTTCACTCGGCTTCCATCCACGACAACTTTTACTTCGCTTAAATTGCCGATAATATTGGCGCTAACTGTTGCAAGCGGAAAAGCGCTAAGACGATCATTTTCAAAAATATCTTGCGCATATTTATCAAGTGCAACAAGCGAATCTAAAAATGTTGAACTTTCAATTTGTCCCGGTACTGCAGTTCCAACGCCGGGTGCAATCATAACACACATCACCACGCGAGCAGTATCGCCGGCATTCATTGTAAATGGACCTGTTGCAAACAACATTCTTTTGTCGCCTGCTCCCACGTCTCCATCTTTTACATTTGCCGCCATAAAATCATACCGTGCATTTGCACCGGAAGGATCGTTTTCCATAACCCAGTTTCGAAATGTTGTTAACCCAATTTGTTCTCCTACTTTTCGAATTCTACCGGTTTGGGCGCGGAAATTTGCAGAATCTGCCGGCGTTTTTATTTTAGGACTTTCTAAAAAGTCAAATCCAAGAACTCCAGGATACCCTGCTTCAGTTCCTGTATATTGATACGCAAGATTTAAAGTTGAATCTTTAAAATAAAATGAGCAGCGGTCGTTTGTTGCCGAACCAATATCCGGGTCAAGAGCCGGAGCTAAATAACAATCATTTAATACATTGCCCGATTTATTTTTAACGTTGAATACAAAAAACACAAGGTCTTTATGCCCATCAAATCCCCAGGAATATGTTGTTTGCTCAATTTCAATTCCAAGCGGATAACCGCTGTTCACTTGATATTCAGGGTTTCTTTTCACATCGGTATCTTTGTAAATACAGAAGAAATCTTCTTGAGAGATATAGACCGGTTTATATTGCGCGCGTTCTGCGGGCTCAGCAACATAATCTCCCAAATATCCATTTTTACCGGGCGTTTGAGATAAATTTTTCCAACGAATTGGCCAAACTGGTTTTGAAGGATTTATTACGTTTTTTCCTTCGGCATCATAATCAAACGAGCGGTAAAGAATATATTTTGCGGAACGCGGATCGGAATCATCTAAAGCATTTGCCCCATCATCAATGACTTCCGGGTGCAAACCATGCCGCTCCGCTGTTCGGATTATATCCTACGCTTACCACTTTCACATTATTTGCATTTACAATTTTCTTTGCTCCAAACCAAACTCCGCCGCCATAAATATATGCTTTATTTGATTGCCGGGGCCAGAACCATCCATCATAACCACTTGCAGTGTTGTGTCCAAACAATCCGTAATTACTTACTGAAGTTACGCAAGAAGTTAAAACATAAGCAAAATAAGGGGTATATTAGTC
>CAYXEE010000041.1:0-11661 GCA_964463935.1 uncultured Chitinophagaceae bacterium
ATTTTTATGGAACGCAACGGGGTTCATATCATTGATCTTAAAAAATCACAACAACTTCTCGAAGAAGCATGTAACGCAATTTCCAATGTTGTAGCGGAAGGAAAGCGCGTGCTTTTTATCGGAACAAAAAAACAAGCTCAAGAGGTTTTAAAAGAAGAAGCAGTCCGCTCAAATCAATTTTATATGACGGACCGATGGCTTGGCGGCGCATTGACAAATTTTACTACAATCCGCAAAAGCGTAAAACGTCTTACAAACATTGAAAAAATGGAGTCGGACGGAACCTTTGATAAGATTACAAAAAAAGAAGCATTATTCCTTTCGCGCGAAAAAGAAAAACTAAATAAATCGCTTTCCGGCGTTGTGGAAATGACACGGCTTCCCGGAGCATTGTTTGTTGTTGATGTTAAAAAAGAACAAATCGCAGTTAAGGAAGCAAATCGTCTCGGAATTCCGGTGTTTGCAATTGTTGATACAAATTGCGATCCTGATAATATAGATTTTATCGTTCCTGCAAATGATGATTCGTTGAAATCTGTACAGCTAATTTCGCGCGCAATTGCCGATGCGATTATTGAAGGAAGATCCCGTCAAGTTGCGGTGGAAGCAGAAATTGACGAGAGCGAGAAAAAAGAACAAACTGAAAAAAGCGAACGACGTGAACGCCGTCCGCGTAAACAACATAATTATGGCAGTTACAAGTGAAATGGTAAAACATCTGCGCGAACGAACAGGCGCAGGAATGATGGAATGTAAAAAAGCGCTCGAGGAAACAAACGGCGATTTTGAAAAAGCAATAGAAGTGCTTCGCAAAAAAGGCGCAGCCACTGCCGCAAAGCGGGCAGATAAGGTAGCAAACGAAGGTATGGTTGTTGCAAAACTTTCGGATGATGCAAAGAAAGCAGTACTGCTGGAAGTGAATTGTGAAACCGACTTTGTTGCGCGCGGCGAAGATTTTCAAAACTTTGTTAAAGGTTTGGCGGAGGTTGCATTCGCAAATTCGCCTGCGACCACAGAGGACTTATTAAAATGTTCGTTTGATGATAAACGCGATGTTACAACAGCGTTAAATGATATTGTTGCAAAAATCGGCGAGCGTACGGAAATTAAGCGCTTAACGGTTCTTAATTCCGATGGCGGATTTTTTGAATCATATATTCACATGGGGAGTAAAATCGGCGTGCTTGTAGAATTACAAACAGAATTTAATGCCGCAAATAAACAGCTTGCACGCGATGTGGCTATGCAGGTTGCCGCTATGAATCCGATTAATGTCAGCAGAGATCAAATAAGCCAAGATTTAATTGCGCGTGAATTGGAAATTTACAAAACGCAGGCAAAGAACGAAGGCAAGCCGGAAAATATTGCCGAAAAAATTGCAACCGGACGTCTTGAAAAATTTTATCAGGAAGTTGTTCTTCTTGAGCAGAGTTTTATAAAAGACGCAGGCAAGGCAATTAAAGATATTCTTAACGGCACAGCAGTTAAGCAGTTTAAGCGCTTTCAAATTGGAGAAGTTGTTCAATAACGACTAAAGGTCTCGCAAGAGACCTTTTTTTATATCCGCGAGGTTGAAATGAATGAAACGCCAACGTATAAAAGAATTTTGCTGAAGCTCAGCGGCGAAGCGTTAATGGGCGATTTGGAATACGGAATTGATTCCAAGATTTTAAAACAATATGCGATTGAAATAAAAAAAATTTTTGAACTTGGAGTTCAAATCGGAATTGTTATCGGCGGCGGAAATATTTACCGCGGCACAACAAATTCCGAAGACGGCGTGGATAAAGTTACCGGCGACCACATGGGAATGCTGGCGACAGTTATCAATGCGCTAGCGCTACAAAGCATTCTTGAATACCACGGAATGAAAACGCGATGCCAAACAGCAATCAATATGGAAAAAATTGCAGAACCGTATATTCGCCGCCGCGCTGTACGCCATTTAGAAAAAGGGCGCATGGTAATTTTTGCAGCTGGCACCGGAAATCCGTATTTTACAACGGATACTGCTGGCGTTCTTCGGGCAATAGAAATCAGCGCCGATATTGTTATTAAAGGAACTCGCGTCGATGGAATTTATGATTCGGACCCTGAAAAAAATCCAACGGCAAAACAATTTCCGTTGATTAATTATGATGATGTTTTTAAGAGAAATCTTAAAGTAATGGATATGACGGCAATAACGCTCTGTAAAGAAAACAAGCTGCCGATTGCCGTGTTTAATATGAACAAACCGGATAATTTAAAACGTCTTATACTCGGCGAAAAAATCGGGACTACGGTTACTGAAAACGCGCCGCCGATTCAATAATATTTTTTCATGGAGCTTATATGGTAAAAGAAATATTAAAAAATGCAGAAACGCGAATGCAAAAAGCTGTTGAAAACGTTCGTCATGAACTTGTAAAAATTCGTACGGGGAAAGCTACTACAGCATTGCTTGACACCGTAAAAGTTGATGCATACGGAACAATTATGCCCCTGCACCAAGTCGGTACTGTTGCAGTGCTAGATGCTCATATGTTAATGGTTACACCGTGGGATGCATCAATGCTTCATCCGATTGAAAAAGGAATTATCGCCGCTAATCTCGGACTGAATCCCGCAATAGACGCAAAGATGGTGCGCGTTCCAATTCCTGCGTTGAACGAAGAACGCAGAAAAGAACTTGTAAAACTCACTAAAAAATTCGGTGAAGAAGGTAAAATTGCAATTCGCAACGTACGCAGAGACGATATGGATCAGCTTAAGAAATCCGAAAAAGCTGAACATTTTTCCGAAGATGAGCGAAAACGAGGAGAACAAGATTTGCAGAAATTAACCGACAAATATATTGCAGAAGTTGATAAACTTCTTTCTCTAAAAGAAAAAGAAATAATGGAAGTATAAAGTTTTTCAGTCAAACCCCGCACACGCGGGGTTTTTCATTTTAGCGGATTTTTTGTACTATCAATAAATGGAAACAAAACAAGAAATACGAAAAAAAATTCTTGAGCAACGAAAATCTCTCGCGCAGTCGGAATATAAACTGCTCTCTCGGGCAGTGATACGAAATCTATTTCTACTGCGCGAATTTAAAACCGCGAAAATACTTCACACATACGCTGCGTCAAAATATAATGAAGTTGATACATTAGAAATGATTGTAGAATGTATGTCGCAATCAAAAAAAATAATTGTTCCCATTGCAGACTTTCATTCAAAAACTATGACGCATTCAGTTCTGCATTCTGTAAACGATCTTCAGAAAAATGCGTTTGGAATTCTTGAACCGGCAAAAATTGATTTGTATTGTGAAAATGATTTTGACGTTGTTCTTGTTCCGGTTGCCGCGTGCGACGAGAAAGGAAATAGAATCGGCTTTGGCGGCGGATTTTATGATAAATTTCTAAACAATGTTCAATCTCCCAAAATCGGTTTGGCATTTGAATTTCAAATTATTTCCGAAATTCCATCGGAGGAACACGACCAACGATTAGATTTTATTATTTCTGAGCGAAGAATACTTTCATGCCGGTAATTATGTAACAAAAAAAATTTGTTTGCGTAAGCAGAAGATACATGAATAATGAGGCAGCTATGAAAAATCAACGATTATATAGATCTCGAACAAATAAAGTTTTAGCCGGCGTATGCGGCGGATATGCAGAATATTTTGATGTTGATCCTGTAATCATTAGAATTTTATTTGTTCTGCTTACGGTGTTTGGAGGTTCGGGAATTTTGCTTTACATAGCTTCAGTTTTTATTGTGCCCAAACGCCCGCTTCAAGAAATTCCAGAACAGCAGCAGTCTGATAACTCATCGGCAGCAATTGCATCGCCTTCTTCATTCCGATATTTATTGGGAGCAATTCTTGTTGTAGTTGGAATATTTTTGCTGATTGAAAATTTGGGATTCTTTTCGCTCTCAGATTTTTTAGACAGCAGTCTAGAATATATTTTTCCTATTTTACTAATCATAGCAGGAATGGCGGTAATATATCACAAACAGAATGCGCCGCAAAAAGAATTTGATTCCGGCAAAACAGTCGATACCGAAAACCGCGAAGTACCATTCGGCGGCTCTCAGTATAATCAGCTTCGTCGTTCATCGAGCGACAAAAAAATTGCCGGCGTTTGCGGCGGATTGGCGCAATATTTTGGAATAGATTCGAGCATTGTTCGCGTATTGTATATTATTCTTTGTTTAGCGTCGTTTGGCGCGGGAGTTCTGCTCTATATTATTTTAGCTCTCGTTGTGCCTGAAGACGGAGTGTATCGCTCACAGTCGAAATAAAAATTATGGAAAAGAAAGATTTTCAAAAAATTCCAATTGCTGGAATAGTTTTAGTTGTGATTGGCGTTCTACTGCTTCTTAAACAATTAAACTTGGTGCGAATCAGCGGACCGATATTGCTAAGCGCATCGTTTGCAATTTACGGCGCAGCGGCAGTTATTCGTTCTTTTTTTCTAAATGTGCGTAAAGGAATATTTTGGGGCGCGCTTTGTTTTTTCGGCGGTACATTCTTTGCAATGATTTCGTACGATAGTATTTCGCATTCGCCCGAAGTGGTACTGCCCGGTTTATTGTTAGTTTTTGGTTTTTCTTTTGTTACGCTGTATTTTTATAACTTTCGCGATATACATCTACTTTTGCCGGCAATCTTGTTTATTGGACTTGGCGTTTCGCTAATGATGACCCGGCTGGGGTATTGGTATATAAGCGACGTTTGGGATGCAATTATGCATTACTGGCCGTTGCTTCTTATTCTTTTCGGCGTTTCATTGCTGATGCGGAAAAAAAATTCCTAGTGCGCATCCAGCCAATTTTTCCCCGTGCCGATTTCAACGTCTATCGGCACGTTTAGTTTTAAAGCGTCTTTCATTTCCTGCTCAACAATTGCGCGAAATTTTTTCTCTTCTTTTGCCGATATGTCAAATACTAATTCATCGTGAACTTGTAAAATCATTTTGCCGGAAAGTTTTTCGTTTCGTATCGCTTTATGAATTTTTATCATTGCAAGTTTTATCATATCTGCCGCAGTTCCTTGGATAGGCATATTGATTGCCTGCCGTTCTGCGTTTGCGCGTATGTTTTGATTTTTACTGTTAATGTCGTTTAGATATCGTCTTCTTCCGAGCAGTGTGGAAACAAATCCGTTTTGGCGCGCAGATGCTATTGTTTCGGAAATATATTGATTTACTTTTGGAAACCGCTCAAAATATTTTGAAATAATCTCTTTCGCTTCAGTTTGAGTTATTTCTAAGCGCGATGCCAAACCAAACGGACCGATTCCGTACATTATTCCAAAATTTACTTCTTTTGCTTTTCGGCGCATTTCGCGCGTGACATCTTTTTGTGAAACGCCGAAAACTTTCGCTGCTGTTGTTGCGTGAATATCTTCGCGGTTTTGAAATGCTTCAAGTAACCCGGCATCGCCGCAAACGTGCGCCATAATACGCAATTCTATTTGTGAATAATCTGCTGAAAGGATGATTGAATTTTCATCTCGAGGAATAAATGCACGGCGAATTTTTCTTCCTAATTCTGTACGAATGGGAATATTCTGTAAATTCGGATCGCTGCTGGAAAGCCGTCCTGTTGCCGCTACGGTTTGGTTGAACGATGTGTGAACGCGTTTTGTTTTTGGATGAATTAATTTTGGCAATGCATCAACGTACGTGGATTTTAATTTTGTCAGTTGACGATAATCTAATAAATGCGATATGATTGGATGTTCGTGCTGCAGCGCTTCGAGAACTGCAACATCGGTTGAAAAGCCGGTTTTTGTTTTCTTCACTGTTCGCAGTTTTAACTTTTCAAACAAAATTGTTGAAAGCTGCTGTGTTGAATTGATGTTGAATTTTTCTCCGGCTTCCGTATATATTTTTTTAATAAGCAAATTCAATTCATTCATCAATTCGCCGGACATTTCTTCGAGAAATTTTGTATCAATGGAAACGCCGGAAAGTTCCATATCGGCAAGAACCTCAAGCAGCGGAAATTCAATATCGGTGCAGATTTGTTTTAATCCTTGAACGGAAATTTTATCGTGCAGAATATCTACAAGTTGAAATGTAATATCCGCATCTTCGGCGGAATAATTTCCAACAATTTCCACAGGAATTTCTCGGATATCTTTTTTTCCGTTCTCTGTCAATTCATCGAATGATACCATTTTGTAATTCAAATATTCTGCCGCCATTGAATCAAGCGAATGCTGCCGGTCTGAGCGGAGAACATACGCGGCAACCATTGTATCAAAACCAACGCCGGCAATTTGAATTCCTTTTGAAGCAAGTACGAGCATATCGTATTTAATATTCTGTCCGTACTTTTTAATTTTTGAATTTTCAAAAATTGGTTTTAGGTCTTTTATTACTCGCGCAATTTCAAACCCTGAAGTTTTTATATTTTGAGAAGACGCGCCGAACAAATCGGCGCTTTCGTCAATAAGATATTCATCTTTAACGGGAAGATAATATGCAACCTGCGATTCAAAACAGAAAGCTATTCCAACAAGCGATGCTCTGAGCGGATCGGTTGACGTTGTTTCCGTATCAAAGACGAATGCTTTAGCTTTGCGCAATTCAGAAAGCAGACGAAGATATTCTGCATCAGTTTGCAGGGTTAAGTATTTGTGCGTTGATGTTTCAATAGTAATCTGCTGTTTCGGATCTTCAGAGGGAATTTCATTTTGTATTTCAACAACTGAAGAATGGAAAGTTTTTTCTTTTACGCGTTTTGCAAATGTTTTGAACTCTAATCGTTCAAACAGTTCCAACAGTTTAGCGTTGTTTGGTTCTGATGCTTTCAGCGCGTGCAAATCAATTTCAATCGGGACATTAATATCAATTGTTACAAGTTTTTTTGAAAGCAACGCAAGTTCTTTATTATGTTGCAGTTTTTCACGAACGCCTTTTTGAGGAATTGATTCCACATTTTTCAAAACATTTTCTATTGTTCCATATTTTTCAATGAGCGGCGCTGCGGTTTTTGGACCGATTCCGGGAACGCCGGGTACATTATCCGACGTATCGCCGATGAGTCCGAGAATTTCAATAACTTTCTCGGGACCGACGCCGAATTTTTCCACGACTCCGTTTTCATCAATAATTTCATCGTCATTGCCGAATTTTCCTGGACGATATAATTTTGTGCGCGAGGAAACTAACTGCATAAAATCTTTATCCGATGTAACGAGAAAAGAATCAATTCCTTCTTTTTCTGCGCGTTTGGCGAGCGTTCCGATAATGTCGTCCGCTTCGTAGCCGTCAAGTTCAACAACAGGAACATTATACGCGCGCACAACTTCTTTCAGCATATCCAGCGACGAGGCGAGTTCTTCCGGCATTTTATTGCGCGTTGCTTTATATTCTTTGTATGCTTCATGGCGAAATGTTGGAGCATCGGTATCAAAAACTGCAGCAATATGATCCGGTTTTTGTTCTTCCAAAACTTTATTGAGATAATTTACAAAGCCGTAAATTGCGCTAGTGTTTTCTCCTTTAGAATTTATCAGCGGATTGCTAATAAATGCAAAGTATGAGCGGTACGCTATACCCATTGAATCTATTAAAAAAAGTTTTTCACGTTGTTTCATTAAGATTTGTAAACGTTAGATATAAAAAATAATTTTGTATATTTAACGGTCAATATACCCAAACCGACTATGAATATCTATATCGTAATGCTTTTTCAGCAATTGGTTGCAAGCGGAACGCATCTTATTGCTAAGACTGTAACTCGGACAGTTGATCCGACTGCGTTAACATTTGTGCGAGGAATTATTTCCGGTCTTGCGCTGGCGGGTTTATTTTACATCCGTGAAAAGAAAATTAAAATTAGCAAAGAAGATTTTTCAAGAATGGCGTGGCTTTCGTTTATTGCAATTCCTATCAATCAATTTTTGTATTTGTATGGAATGAAATTTACTCTTGCTTCAAACGGCGCGCTGCTGTATGCAACAACGCCGGCATTTGTTTTAGTTCTATCTCATTTTATTCTTGGTGAAAAATTGTCGTTATTCAAAATCATCGGAGTCGGAATTGCATTTATCGGAGTGCTGATAATTGTGTTTGAGCGCGGGGTAGATTTTTCATCAGATTATTTTTTGGGAAATGTAATGATTCTTATTGCGGTAATTGCGTGGGCGTTGTACGCAATTCAAGGGAAGAGATTGATTGCAAAGTACGGCGCGTTTCATGTAAGCGCGCTGACGATTATCGGAGGCGCGTTGATATTTGTTCCGTTCGGAGCGGCGAGTATGTTTTGGTTTGATATTACAGAAATTTCCGGCGGAGATTGGCTCGGAATTTTATATCTTGCGCTCGGAACTTCGGTTGTAGGATATGTTCTCTGGTATTATGCAATTGGGAAATTTGATACGACAAAAGTTGCCGTCTTTGCAAATGCTCAACCGATTTTTACCACAATTTTAGCAGTACTATTTTTACATCAACCGATTTCTCCAACATTTGTAACGGGTGGAATAATTACAATTCTGGGTGTTTTGTTGACACAGTTGAAATATGATACGGCAAGAAGAATTCGTCGCAGCGGCGAAAAATAGTTGCAAAAATAATTTTAACTCTTAGCGCGTTGCGCGAGCCAAATTTACTTCTGAGCGTTGAAAAATTCACACACTCCATTTACAACGCATTCGTGGCATTTCGGGTTTGTCGGTCTGCATGTTTCGCGTCCGAGATAAGTGAGGGACATTCCGAGAATGTGCCAATTTTTTTGCGGAATATTTTCCATTAACTGCTTTTCAATCTTTTCAGGATTTGTGCCTTTGGCAATTCCAAGACGCGGAGAAACACGAAGCGTATGTAAATCTACAATTACTCCTTCAGCGGGCGACTCCATTTGACTCATAATTACATTTGCAGATTTTCGTCCGATACCGGAAAATTGCGTTAAACCTTCCATCGTTAACGGAATATTTTTATCATCTTTAATTTCTTTTGCTGTTTTAATTAACCACTGAGATTTATTTCCGAAATTTGTAACCTTGTTAATGTGTTGCTGTAATTCTTCCGGCGTAGATTTGGAAAGATGTTTTATGGTTGGAAATTTTGCAAAGAGCGCAGGAGCAAGAGAATTTATGTTTCTATCGGAATCGCGCGCAGAAAGCACAACCATTACTAGCAATTGGTATAAATTCTGATATTCCAACGGATGTTTTTTACCTTTGTATTTTTTGAATAATGGTTTTAGTTCATTATTCCAATCAATGGTAGAGTTTCCTGTAAAAAGATCATTTGCTGCATGAGATTTTATTTTTGACATAGTTGTTTCAAATTTTTTTCTTAAGAATTGCCAAATTTTAAAAACTTGGCTGTTTTGATAAATACAAAAAATAGATTCTCCAAAGGAGTCCTTTTAACCCGATGAACAAATACGGGAATGACGGTCTGAAAAATTAAATCTTTTTCAACGCCTGATTTAAATCTTCAATAATATCTTCAACATCTTCAATGCCTACGGAAATTCGCACTAATCCATCGGTTACGCCGCTTTTAATTCTATTTTCTTTTGGTACAGATGCATGCGTCATAGTTGCGGGATGAGAAATTAACGTTTCAACTCCGCCGAGACTTTCAGCGAGAGCGCAGAGCTTAACATTTTTAAGAAATTTTTTTGCATTCGCTAAACTTCCGACATCAAACGAAATCATTCCGCCGAAATCCTTCATCTGTTTTTTCGCAAGAATGTGTTGTGGATGATCTTTTAATCCAGGATAATTTACTTTTGTAATGTTCTTTTGTTTGTTCAACCACTCTGCAATAATTTTTGCTGATTCGCAGTGCTGTTTCATTCGAACGGCAAGCGTTTTTGTGCCGCGCAAACAAAGCCACGCATCAAACGGGCTCATAATTCCGCCGACCGCTTTTTGTAAGAAACGTAATTTTTCGGCTGTATTGTTGTTATTTGTGGCAACAAATCCGCCGAGCATATCGCTGTGTCCATTTAAATATTTTGTTACGCTGTGAACAACAATGTCAATTCCAAATTCAATCGGCTGCTGTAAATACGGCGTAGCAAATGTATTATCAACAACAGAAAGAATTTTTCGTTCTTTTGCAAATTTTGCAATTGCTTTCAAATCTGTAATTGACATTGTAGGGTTAGTCGGCGTTTCAACAAAAAGCATTTTTGTTGTTGGTTTAAACGCATTGACGACATTATCAATAATTGCGGTATCAACAAAATCGAATTGCAGTCCGTAATTTTCGAAAACCATTTTTGCAATTCGGTATGTTCCGCCGTACACATCGTTTGAACAGATAACATGATCGCCGGGATTTAGCAATCGAAATATTGCGTCAATAGCCGCCATACCGGAAGCAAACGCCATTCCTTCGGAAGCGTTTTCCAGCGCAGCAATATTTTTTTCAAGCGCAGTTCTTGTTGGATTTGAAACGCGGGAATATTCGTATCCTTTATGCTTCCCAAGTTCTTCTTGAACGTATGTTGATGTTAAAAAAACAGGCGTCATAACGGCGCCCGTAGAAGGATCGGGCGACTGCCCTGCATGAACAGCTTTTGTAGAAAATTTCATTATTGATTTCGAAATGGAGTTGTTGGATAGCGATGAAAGTCTGCTTCGGTTAATTGATGTTCTTCAAGCATCATATGCGCTTCTTGATTTAATTTGTGCGAACGGGCGCGCAAAAATCCGAGTATCGCCTCTTTTTTACTTATGTGCGGCGCGCCTCGAACAATTGCGTACTGTTCTGCATGTGCCTGCGAATTACTCTTGATTATTGAGCGAAACGGTTCGCGGACAACTTGAAGCAAGTCATCGAGTTTATCTACTGCGTTTTTTTCCCACTGCATAAGTTCATTGTAAATTTTTAGTGAGACATATATTCAAGTAAATCTAACCGAGTAACAATGCCGACGGCTTTTTCATCATCTACTATAAGCACTGCGGGCATTTTTTGAGCGAAAAATTTTACCGCGCTGTTCATTTCTTCATTCATGTGAAGCGTGGGAAGCGGCGCTTCCATTGCATTGACAACGCTTTTTTCAAATTGCGAAGGATTATTTAATACAACGGAAAGCAGATTTGATTCTGTAACTGTTCCAACGCATTGTTCAGCTTCCATTACAGGGAGCTGCGAAATATTATATTGTTTAATTAGTTCTAACGCTTCACGAACAGTTGCATTTTTTTCAATGAACACTAACTGCGGAATTTCGCCCGATTTATCCATAAGTACATATTTTAATGTTACGCGTTCCGGTTTTAAGAATCCGTTTTCGCGCATCCAGACGTCGTTATAGATTTTGCTTACATACTTGGTGCCGCTATCGGGAAGAAGAATTACAACAACATCATCTTCCGATAATTTTTTGCAGAACTCCAAACTTGCCGCAATGGCAGTTCCGCCGGAGCCGCCGGAAAAAATTCCTTCTTCGCGAGCTAACCGCCGCGCCGCTAAAAATGATTCTTTATCATCGGATATAATAATTTCATCTATTACAGATAAATCTAATGCACCGGGAAGAAAATCCTGACCGATTCCTTCAACTTTATATGTTTTAAATACCGGCGAAAATTTTTTTGTGTAGAAATATTCCTGAAGAATTGAACCTTTAATATCAACGCCGATAATTTTTACATTAGGATTTTTTTCTTTTAAAAATTTACCGATTCCGCTAATTGTT
>CAYXEE010000042.1:0-11491 GCA_964463935.1 uncultured Chitinophagaceae bacterium
TATAATCA
The DNA here is from genome assembly GCA_964463935.1 of uncultured Chitinophagaceae bacterium. Taxonomy (GTDB): domain Bacteria; phylum Bacteroidota; class Ignavibacteria; order UBA10030; family UBA8401; genus JACFMZ01. The sequence goes on from CAYXEE010000042.1 coordinate 9, forward strand.
CTACAAACGCATTGATTCAAAAGATCAATTTAACGACGATGTAGAAATTGAAAAAAGCAATATTCTTCTTATTGGTCCCACGGGAACAGGAAAAACATTGCTCGCACAAACGCTTGCAAAAATTCTCGATGTTCCGTTTGCCATTGCCGATGCAACAACATTAACGGAAGCCGGTTATGTCGGAGACGATGTTGAAACAGTTCTTGTTCATCTATTGCAAAATGCAGAATACAATGTTGAACGAGCTGAACGCGGAATTGTGTACATAGATGAAATTGATAAAATTGCGCGAAAGAGCGACAGTGCATCCATCACGCGCGATGTTTCCGGCGAAGGCGTTCAGCAAGCATTGCTGAAAATTCTTGAAGGAACTGTTGCCGGCGTTCCTCCGAAAGGCGGGCGCAAGCATCCCGAACAGAGTCTTATCAATATCAATACAAAAAGTGTTTTATTTATCTGCGGCGGCGCGTTTGAAGGATTGGATAAAGTTGTTGCGCGCCGCGTTCACAAAAATCCCGTCGGTTTCGATGCAGATATTCGCAGCAAAAAAGATCAATCAATGGATGAATATTTACGCCAAGTTGAACCGGATGATTTGCTGAAATTCGGATTGATTCCGGAATTTATCGGTCGTCTGCCGATGATCACCACGCTTCATTCTCTTTCCGAAGATGCGCTGTTAAATATTTTAACCGAGCCGCGCAACGCTATTGTAAAGCAATTCAAAAAATTGTTTAAATACGAAGGGGTGGATTTAGAATTTGAAGAAATCGCGCTTGTGGAAATTGTTAAGCGGGCAATTGCCCGCGGCACCGGCGCGCGCGCGCTCCGCTCTGTGGTGGAAGAAACTATGTTGAATATTATGTATGAACTCCCTTCCAAAACAAATGTTGTTAAGTGCGTTGTAAACAAAGATACGGTTGCAACAAAAGAACCGATTTACGTTTTGGAAGAAAGAAAGTCTGCGTAGGATTGGTTACCACAAAGACACGAAGACACAGAATTTGTAAAATAAAAACCCGTTTCAAAAAATGAAACGGGTTTTTTGTTTTTAAATATTTATCATTGCAGCAAATCTGCGGCAAAAAGCAATCTATTCATTTCCTACCACCCAACTGACCGCAACAATTGCCGCTGTTTCGGTTCGCAGTCTTCTTCTTCCGAGCGATACTTGAACAAATCCAGATTTTTCGGCGGCAATAATTTCTTCTTCCGTAAATCCCCCTTCCGGTCCAATCACAATCAGCACATTGCGCGGCGGCTTGCGGTGTTTCACCGCTTCTGCAATAAACAGAACGTGGTCGGTTCGTTCGTACGGAATGAGTTTCATATCGTACTCGGCGGAATTTTTTAACACATCGCCGAACAATTGCGGCGTTTCGATTTTCGGTAAAATACTTCTTCCGCACTGTTTCATTGCCGCAATGGCAATATTCGTCCAGCGTTCTTCTTTAGAAGATTTTGCAATTGTCCGTTCAGTCTGCATCGGAAGAAAAGAGCGCACGCCGAGTTCCGTCCCTTTTTCTATCAACCACTCCATTCGCGATGGATTTTTTATTTGCGCAACGGCTAGCGTAATAATAATATCCGGTTCGTGATGATGATGATGTTCATACAACACTTCACACTCAACGGATTCTATTGTAACTAATCGAATCACGGATTCCAACGCGCGCCCTTCGCCGTCCACAATCCAAATTGTATCGCCTGGTTGTTTGCGAAGAACGCGCGCAATATGTTTTGCTTCTTCGCCGAGTATAGCGATGTGCGTATCAATAATATGTTCGGCGGGAACGTAAAAATAGTCATTCATAATTTACAACGCGGCTCCTATATCAAAAATAAATTCGCCGGATTTTTTTGAAGCGCCGTACGGCAGCGCATATTCAACGCGCAATACAGCGCTATACGCAAAGAGAAAATGAATTCCAACGCCATAACCGGAATAAAAACGAGTTAACGCAAGCGGCTCGGTTCTATACCGCGTATTTCCTGCATCGGCAAATGCCGCAAAGTTCACTGCGTATCGGATGTCGCGAAACTGTTCAAATGGAATATATTCTATGTGAAAGTAACGCGGCTTCAAAACCGGAAAATGAATTTCCGCAGTTAATCCGATTTGCTGTTCGCCTTCCAAAATTGAATTAAAATATCCCCGAATCCGTTCGCCGTATCCGAAATACACATGCGAATAATTGGTGATTCTTCCGCCCCACGCCGCGCTGCCGAACATTCTTCCAGCCGCAACAATATCAAAATACATCGGAATGAATCTGCGGAAATCCAGACCGACGCGTTGAAAATCTACTTCGCTGTGAAACAATCCAACTTTCGAAACACCGACGCTGAACAATGTTCCTACGCGAGGATACTCTCGAAAATCTCTTGTATCATACGCATAAGAAATTTTCATAGAAAAAAATTGATCAATGCCGCTTGTAGAAAGCGTTCTGCCAAGCTTATTATCATCAACGGAAAGCCGGAGAAATTCAAAAGAAATATTTGACGTAGAATAAAGCGAAAAACGCTTTCCGGCGCCGAGCGAAAGCGAATATATTTTTTCAAAAAAATTTGGACCCGTGCCTTTTGAAACTAAACTTCTGTTGTGTTGTTCTTTGTAATAACCGAAAAATGAAAATGAAATCGCATGTTCCACATTGATAAGCGGATTGTAATAGTTCGCCATTACATACGGATCGTACCCAAGCGCAAACTCGCTGAAAATTCTCACGTTGCGTCCGGTAAAATTTGTATGCGCCACGCCGAGACCGTAATATAATTTTTTCCAATCGCGTTCGCGGTAGCCGATTACCGGATATGGATAAAAATACCAGCGTTCGCGCACCATAATAAAAAGCGTTGCGGAAGTACTATCGAGCGGAACAACCTCAGGATTTACTTTGGTGAAAAGTTTTAAACTGTAAACACGGTCAATATCATATTTCAATTGTTCGTATGTCAGCAGATTTCCTTTTTTTAAAGAAAGCTCTTTGGTAACGATGTAATCTTTTGTTGTTTCATTGCCGAGGATAACAATATCTGCAATAACGTATGTAGAATCTTGAAAATTGAAATGGTATGCGGCGCTATCCTGCGCGGAAAGAGAAGAAACAAAGAAAAGCAACATCGAAAAATATTTTAACATATGAAAATATAATCACTTCACAGTAAAAAAACTAAAGGCATTTTGTATTCAAAATGCCTTTAGTAATGCGCATTTTTTTTAATTTTTTTACATCAATGCTCTATATTCAACGGCTATGCAGCGATCCATCACAACTTGCAAGCCGGCGTTTTTTGCTTTGTAAGCGGCAAGTTCATTCACAACGCCGAGCTGCATCCAAATTGATTTTGCTCCGACTGCAATTGCTTCATCAATCACCGGATCAACATCATTGGGATTTCTGAAAATATCAACCATATCAATTTTGTGCGGAATGCTTTTCAGATCGGGATAGCATTTTACGCCGAAAATTTCTTCATACATTGGATTTACAGGAAATACCGTGTACCCTTTTTTCAAAAAAAATTCTGCAATTGCTCCGCTGTCGCGCCATGGTTTCGGCGAAGCGCCGACAACAGCTATAGATTTCGTTTCCGTTAAAAGTTTTTGTAATTCTTCGTCTGCTGTTAACATGTTTTTCACCACTAAGACACTAAGGCACAAAACATTTTTTAAACAACTAATCTTTTGATACCATCTTTTATTTTGGGAACATTGAAATTAATTAAGAAACCAAGTCTTTTTCCAGTCAGTTTTAAATATGTTAAAAGCTGAGCTTCAAATACCGGAAGCAATTGTTCAACTGATTTAAGTTCAACAATTACTTTGTCTTCAATTATTACATCCAATCGTAAATTAGCATCAATCTCATGATGCTTGTATTTGATTGGAATTAATACTTCGGTGTTAAATGATAAATTTCTTTCTCTTAATTCTGCAATAAAACATTTTTGATAGACAGACTCCAATAATCCAGGACCCAAATTAATATGAACTTGATAAGCAGAATCTACAACTTTCTTACCAATCTCATTCAAAGAATCTTCTATCGGTTCAAATTTCATTTTATTCTTAGCGCCTTTGTGCCTTCGTGGTAAATATATTTTTTACATGTAACTTTCCATTGGCGGGCAGGTACAAATTAATTGTCTGTCGCCGTGCGTATTATTTACGCGACCGACGCTGGGCCAGAATTTATTCGCTTTCACCCACGCAGCAGGAAACGCCGCTTTCTCTCGTGAGTATGAATGTTTCCACTCATCGGCAATTACTGAAGCGGCTGTGTGCGGCGCGTTTTTAAGAACATTATCCGATTTATCAAATTTCCCTTCTTCAATTTCAATAATTTCTTGTTGAATGTGCAAAAGCGCATCGCAGAATTTATCAAGTTCGGTTTTCGATTCGCTTTCGGTCGGTTCAATCATTAATGTTCCCGCTACTGGAAATGAAACTGTCGGCGCGTGAAAACCATAATCCATTAAGCGCTTTGCAATGTCTTCCACTTCTATTCCGGCAGAAGTTTTAAACTTTCGCATATCAACAATCATTTCGTGCGCGCATCTTCCGTTAGAACCGACGTAAAGAATTTCAAATATTTTTTCCAAACGGGCTTTAATATAATTCGCATTTAAGATTGCATACTTTGTTGCATCGGTCAATCCATTTGGACCCATCATTTTGATATAGATGTACGAAATTAATAATACGCTCGCACTGCCATACGGCGCGGCAGAAACTGCCGTCATCGAATTTTCATTCCCAATTTTCACAACAGAATGTCCGGGTAAGAACGGAACAAGATGTTCTTTTACACAGATTGGTCCCATTCCCGGTCCGCCGCCGCCGTGCGGAATAGAAAATGTTTTGTGTAAATTTAAATGACACACATCTGCGCCAATTGCCGCCGGACTTGTTACTCCGACTTGCGCATTCATATTTGCGCCGTCCATATACACTTGTCCGCCGTTCTTGTGGACGATATCGCAAATTTCTTTTATTCCTTCTTCAAACACTCCGTGCGTTGAAGGATACGTTACCATTAAGCATGCAAGATTCGCTTTGTGCTGTTCTGCTTTTTCTTTTAAATCTGCAATATCAATATTTCCTTTGTCGTCGCATTTTACAACAACAACCTGCATTCCCGCCATTACAGCGCTTGCAGGATTTGTTCCGTGCGCGGAAGAAGGAATAAGCGCGGCAGTTCTATTTGTTTCGCCGCGATGTTTAAAATATTCTCGAATAACCATTAAGCCCGCATATTCGCCTTGCGCGCCGGCGTTTGGTTGAAGTGAAACTCCGTCAAAGCCGGTAATTTCTTTTAAATCGTGAGAAAGTTCTTCAAAAATTTGTTTATATCCTTCCGCTTGATCTTGCGGCGCAAACGGATGAAGATTTCCGAATTCAGAATATGTTACGGGAATCATTTCCGACGTTGCATTTAATTTCATTGTGCAAGAACCGAGCGGAATCATTGAAAAGTTGAGCGACAAATCTTTTGTTTCCAACGAATGAATATAGCGAAGCATTTCCGTTTCGGAATGGTACGAATTGAAAACAGGATGCGTCAAAAATTCGCTCGTGCGAATAAATTTTTTGTCCCATTCAATATCTACATTTTTTGAAATTTCAGAAACCGACGCTGCTTTTCCTTTTGCCGATGCAAACAAACTTACAATTGTTTCAACATCGCGCAGAGTTGTCGTTTCATCAACAGAAATTCCAACTGTCGTTTCGTTAATTAAGCGAAAATTCATTTTTGCGCCGAGCGCTTTTTGGCGGATTGCTTCTAACGAATTTCCGACATCAATTGTAAGAGTATCAAAATAATTTTCATTAGTTTGCGCGTAACCGAGTTTCTGCAAACCTTTATCAAGAACTTTTGCAAGTCCGTGAATTTTCAGCGCAATATTTTTTAATCCTTTGGGACCGTGATATACGCCGTACATACTTGCCATAATTGCAAGTAGAACCTGAGCCGTACAAATATTGCTTGTCGCTTTTTCGCGGCGAATATGCTGCTCGCGCGTTTGAAGAGCCATGCGGTACGCTTTATTTCCGTGCGAATCAATCGAAACGCCGATAATTCTTCCCGGCATATTGCGTTTAAATTCATCTTTTGTTGCAAGAAATGCCGCGTGCGGACCGCCGTAACCCATCGGAACGCCGAATCGCTGCGCGCTTCCGACGACGACATCCGCGCCAATTTCGCCGGGCGGCGTTAACAATATGAGAGAAAGAAGATCAGCCGCAAAAACAACATACGAACCGTTTGCTTTGGCTTTGGAAATAAATTCGGAATAATCATACACAGCGCCGCTGCCTGCGGGATATTGTATGATCGCGCCGAAAATCTTTTCCGTGAATTTTATTTTTTTGTAATCGCCAATTTGCAATTCTATTCCGAGCGGCGTTGCGCGTGTTTTCAAAACATCAATTGTTTGAGGGAAACATTCATCGGAGACAAAAAATGTATTCCCATGTTTACCGTTATCAACGGCGTGCATCATTGCCATTGCTTCCGCCGCCGCAGTTCCTTCATCAAGAAGAGAAGCGTTTGCAATTTCCATTTTTGTTAACTCAATAACCATTGTCTGAAAATTCAGCAGCGCCTCTAATCTTCCCTGCGCAATTTCTGCTTGGTACGGCGTATATTGTGTGTACCATCCGGGGTTTTCCATTACATTGCGCAAAATTACGCCGGGAGTAAATGTACCGTAATATCCCATTCCAATAAATGATTTGTACACTTTGTTCTTTCCCGCTATAGCGCGCATAGAAGAAAGTATTTCACTTTCGCTCATCGGCGCAAAAATATTCATCGGCTTGTCAAGACGAATATGCGGCGGAACTGTTTGTTCTATCAATTCGTCAAGCGATGAAACTCCGATTGTTTCAAGCATTTGTTTTGTTTCTTCTTCGCTCGGTCCAATATGACGGCGTTGAAATGTATCAAGCGGTGTTAGTTGAATTGGCATTTTTCTCTTTCAAATAAATTTAATTTTTTAGCCACAGAGTTTGATAATTTTTATAACTCGCTGAAGTTACGCAGATGGTCATGCCGAGCCTGTCCGCCAGCGGTCAGGCGGGGAATCTCGCTTTTCGACTCAAAAATAAAAACGAGATTCTTCTGGCGCTAAAAACGCCATTAGAATTACAATGGACAATTGCCGCTTTGCTGCATCCCGAAAAGCGGGACAATTTTTCAGATGTCTCTATTTTAAAAAATGGCGCTATCGTTTGCCGCTTCAAAGATGGTGATAACGGTACGAGTGTAATATTCCTTTGCGTGAAAACAGCATTACGCATTAAATTCTTGCTGCAATTTTTCTACTGCGCCCTGCGCGGCATTTTGTTCCGCCTCTTTTTTATTCTTTCCGCTTCCTGTGCCGTGCGATTCATTACCGACAAAAACTTCTATTGTAAATGTTCGGTCGTGGTCGGGTCCTACTTCTTTTACCGTAGCATAGCGGGGAATTCCTTTTCCCATTGCCTGCGCAAGTTCCAGCAATTCGCTTTTGTAATTTTTATCCGTTTCCGAAAGAAAGCCCGTCGCAACCGCCGGAATTAACTGACGCAGAATAAATTTTTTTGCTTCGTTTATTCCGCCGTCAAGATACAGCGCGGCAATAATTGCTTCGTACGCATCGGCAATAATTGTATCGTATCCTTTTTCCGCAACGCCGTTTGCCGTTGTATTCGTTAAAATAAATCTTCGCAAATCAATCATTTTTCCGAAATAGACGAGCGCTTTTCTATTTACCAATTTAGAGCGAAGCACTGTCAGTTCCCCTTCTTCTTTCTGTGGAAACTGCTCGTATAAATATTCTCCAACAACAAAATCCAGTACGGCATCGCCCAAAAATTCTAACCGCTCGTTGGATTGATACTCGCTGGCAGTATCGGTGGAAAGAAACGAACGATGAATTAGCGCATGTACAAAATAATCTTTGCTGCGAATACGATAACACAACATTGCTTCAAATTGTTTCCACTCTATGCGGTGGTATAGTGCGGCAAGCCGCTGCGGAGGACGGAAGATAAAATTAGTTATGACACGGAAGAAAGAGAAGACCACAAACAAAAATTGTTAATGAATATTCTATTATTTGCGTGTAAATATAGTAAAAATAGATGTGAAAAGGAAAAAAGTGAAAACTGATTTGCCGCTTACTATAAAGAAATCACGCTAAGCCGCAAAGAAATATCTACAATCTCTTTGCGTCTTTGCGTGAGAAATTATTTTTTTATTCAGCAAATTTCTTAAATGCAAGAGTTGCATTATGTCCGCCGAAACCGAACGCATTGCAGATTGCCGCGTTCACGGTTTTCTTTGCAGCAACATTCGGAACATAATTTAAATCGCATTCGGGATCGGGCGTTTCATAATTTATTGTGGGATGAATTTCGTCATTCACAACGCTCAGCACAGTAGTAATTGCGCCGAGAACGCCTGCCGCGCCGAGCAAATGTCCCACCAGCGATTTTGTAGAATTCACAGAAAGTTTGTACGCATGCTCGCCAAACACCGCTTTAATCGCTGCGGTTTCATATTTGTCATTGTAATATGTTGAAGTTCCGTGCGCATTTACATAATCAATCTCAGTCGGATTCAAACCTGCATCAGCAAGCGCCATTTTCATTGAACGCTGCGCTCCTTCGCCGTTCGGCGCCGGTTCAGTAATATGATGCGCATCGCCGGTAAATCCGAGTCCTGCAAGTTCCGCATAAATTTTTGCGCCGCGCGCTTTTGCATGTTCAAGTTCTTCAAGCACAAGAATTCCGCCCCCTTCTCCCATAACAAATCCGTCGCGGTCTTTATCAAACGGACGGCTCGCTTTTTCCGGCGCATCGTTCCGTGTGGAAAGAGCTTTCAACGCATTAAATCCGCCGATTCCCATTTCGCAGATTCCTGCTTCCGAACCGCCGCAAATCATAATATCAACCAAGCCGCGCTGAATAAGCATTAACGAATCGCCGATGGCGTGCGATGCGGTTGCGCATGCAGAAACTGTTGCATAATTCGGTCCTTTCAATCCGTACTTTATGGAAATTCTTCCCGCCGCAATATCGGGAATCATCATCGGAATAAAGAACGGGCTGATTCTATCCGGTCCTTTCCGTTCGTAAAGAGAGCCGGCTTGCGTTTGAAATGTTTTAAATCCGCCGATACCGGAGCCGAACACAACGCCAACGCGTTCGGTATTTTCTTTTTCAAAATTCAATTGCGAATCCGAAATTGCTTCTTCCGCCGCGGCAAGCGCGTACTGCGTAAACGGATCTACGCGCTGTGCAAGTTTGCGGTCCATAAATTTCAGCGGATCGAATCCCTTTAGCTCTCCCGCAAATTTTGTATCGTACTGCGTTGTATCAAAATACGTAATCGGCGCAATTCCGCTTTTTCCTGCAAGAGCATTATTCCAAAATTCTTGAACGCTTAATCCTATCGGCGTTACTGCGCCCATTCCTGTTACTACTACGCGCCGCGATTGATGTGAAGACATAATAATTTCCCGATTAGTTTCTTAGTAAAAAACATAATGCCACAGATTGCACAGATTTTAACTTTCATAATCTGAGAAATCTATGGCGCCGCTGTAAAATCTTAAAAAATAAAAAGCCACACCGTTACAAAAAGTGATTTTTACAACGATGTGGCTCAATCATAAGAACGCTTATTTTTTGGATTCAATGTATTTGATTGCATCGCCGACTGAGCCGATTTTTTCAGCATCTTCATCAGGAATGATTAATCCAAATGCCTTTTCAAATTCCATCACAAGTTCTACTGTATCTAAAGAATCTGCGCCGAGATCGTTTGTGAATGACGCTGTTTCGGTTACCTGTGCTGCATCAACGCCAAGCTTATTGACGATGATTTCCTTTACTTTGGCTGCTACATCTGACATAGTATTTTCTCCTAATTGTGTTTATGGATTACGTTATTTTTCGTTCTTTAGTGAATATTCAAAACTATTTATTCATTTTCACGCTTTTTTTTACATTACCATACCGCCGTCAACATTTATCGTCTGCCCGGTAATATAATTAGAATCTGCAGACGCTAAGAAACATACAACTGCGGCAATTTCTTCCGGTTTTGCTATCCGCTTCTGCGGAATGATGCTTAAGATAGCTTCTTTTTGCTTTTCATTCAACTTTTCTGTCATATCAGTTTCAATAAATCCGGGCGCAATTGCATTTACCTGAATGTTGCGAGATGCCAATTCCTTTGCAATGGATTTCGTGAATCCTATAACACCGGCTTTAGATGCAACATAATTTGCCTGACCCGCATTTCCAACAACTCCCACAACTGATGAAATATTGATAATTTTGCCGCTTTGCTGACTCATCATTGGTCGGCTTGCCGCTTTGGTAAAATTAAAAACGCTTTTCAAATTCGTTTGAATTACTTCGTCCCAATCTTGTTCGCTCATTCGCATCAGCAAACCATCTTTCGTAATTCCTGCATTATTTACAAGAATATCAATTTTGCCGAAATCTTTAATTACGGATTGTACGACTTCGTTGGATTGATTTGTATCTGCCGCGTTGGACTGAAATGCCGCCGCTTTTCTGCCGAGCGATTGAATTTCCGCAACTAACGAGTTTGCTTCTTCAACTCTGCTTCGGTATGTAAACGCAACATCAGCGCCCGAATGTGCAAGAAGAAGAACTATTGAGCGTCCGATTCCGCGCGAACCGCCGGTAACCAGAGCAACTTTTTCTGTTAAATTATAGTTTGTCATAAGTTATTTATTATATGATTTTTCTAAAGCAATAAGCTGTTCGTATCCATCATTCCCTAACATAAAAACCAATTCTGCTTTACACGATTCTACTAACGATGCCTCTTTATCATTTGTGATAGAACAGCATTTTGTATTTCCATCCTGATAATCGTCAAATGTCAGCGTTCCTTCAACAACGGTAATCGGAAATGCAATACAGTAAAACGGTTTAATTTTCCACGGATCGCTATATTTTTCTCCACTCAACAACTGAACGCTGCATCTTCCATCTTTGCGAAGAAATGCGCATTTATTATTGATGACTTCTGTTCCCACCGCAAAACCGGATTCAAAATCTTCATCTTTTTCAATGCGATCTTCAAACCATTTTGAATCATCAGTGGACTGCGTTTCGTCCATAAAATTTTTTATTTCTTCTTTGTGCGCAAGAATTACATCGCGCTCTTTCGGATCAGCAAAAACACCGGAAGAGCAACACGTTGTTTCGCATTGAAACGGTCCGCATCCTCGTGCAAATCCTTTTTCAAAAAGAATTGGATCAATTTTATATTTTCCAACTTTAAGTTCTGTCATCAATCAAACAAAGATTCCGAAGATAATATTCTCGAGCCATGGTAAACGGTCAGCACATCAATATTATTTTCATCAATAATTCTATATACAATTCTGTATCTTTGAAACAACAACTCACGAACAGATTCATCATTAGTTTCTGGCACAACTCGACC
>CAYXEE010000043.1:0-322 GCA_964463935.1 uncultured Chitinophagaceae bacterium
GACGGGATTCAGGTTTGAGTCCTTAAACATCATTTTGCGTAACTTCAGAGAATAATTTATTTTTGATGAAAATGCAAAGAACAGTAACTCTTTGCATTTTCAATTGCGTTGTGTCTCTGCGGTAAAAATATTTTAGGATTACTATGGAAAATAAATCTGCGTTTGATAACGTATTGGACGGACTGGATATAGAAACATATCTTGTTTGCTCCGATGCCCAAGAAGGAAAACGTTTAGCTCTGCAGCTTGGAAAAGAAATGAACCTCGGCGATATTGATATTATGTTTGAAGAATTTGACGGCTACGGCATGCGCGTACGATT
>CAYXEE010000043.1:335-11365 GCA_964463935.1 uncultured Chitinophagaceae bacterium
ATATATTTATCGTCCCGGAAATAATTATCGCTGGTTAAAATAATATGATGAAATCTACAATCGTTGTTCCTAAAAATATTCTTTGCGTCCCGCTCGATCCTGTTCATGATGTCGGAATAAAAATCATTCGCGCAGAATTAGCAAAACACGGACACAACACTGAACTGCTCTCCCCCGACCTTCCGATGGAAAGCATTATTAAAAAAGCGGCAAACGGCAAGTATGACTTTATTCTTGTCAGCAGAACGCTCGGATACGGAATTGCAGAACTCCTTGCCCGTTTTGTTGATATGTTAGATGCAGCGGGAGTTCGCGAAAAAACAAAAATCGTTATTGGCGGAAAGGCGATTACGCCGGAACTATCCGCCGAACTTGGATTCGATAAAGGTTTTGATGAACACTCTTCCATTGAAAGTATTATTGCCTACGTTGAAGGAAAACCGTTTCAAGAAAATTCCTCCGCACAAAAAAAGAGTAAAAGAAATATTCCCGCAAGTCATTCATACAAATTTCATAATAATGAAATCGAATTACTGCTGGAACAAATTGCAAGCAAAACGCTTCGTTGGGCTGAAGGGAAATCTACTCCCGGAATATTGCGCGCTCAATTACGCAAAGAAATTTTGCATACAAAAGATGCCGCGCAAAAAGATGAATTACAAAAAAAATACAACTTGTTGTGCGATAAAGAAATTGTTGACGGAAACACAAAGCATCAATTTCCTAAAGGAGTGCGGTTTGTCGGCAATTCTGAATTAAAAAATCTAGAACAAATGCTGTCTGCTCATTCGGCGCATCTTCAAACAAAAATTCAGCATACCAATAAACAGCCGTTAATATTCAAATTTCTTGGAAGCGGATGCCCGATTATGGATATTACGCACGGAAAAATTTGCGAACGCTGGGGCATTGACGGATTTCTGATTATCAATCCTTCGTGGGAAGCTCGGTATGAAGGTTTGCTCGAAGGAACATTGACGCATGAAAATGACGGAACTATTACCTCGCTTGAAAATATTCAATTGATGAAACGCTGGCTCGATCCTTCAACTCTTCTCACCGTTCGCGCGCATCGCGGATTAAACACGCCGGAAACAACGCTGCTTGCTGGCGAAGCCGGCGCAGATTTAACAAAGATAGATTTGGTGTACGGATCGCTTGGCGCAGGAACAGACCCCGAGCGACTTACTGTTGACGGAATTGAAGCCATTAAAATTGCAGGAACATACAATATGGCTTTCGATATTCCGGGAAATGATGAACTAAGCGGCGTTCCGGCATGGAAAACGCTCGCCGGTTTGCTCATCAATGTTATGCTCGGAAAAAAACTCGGCGCAAATGCAATTTTAAAACCGCTCTTTTGTTACGGACCGCATATTGTAATTAATGGAATGATGAAACTCAATTTTATTGATTACAACGCGGCAAAAATTCTTGCGTTGAAAGAAATTCTCGATTGCCCGATTTGGCCCGGCGAACCGATTGCATTTATGACGCAAAGCGAAGACCGCGTTCAATCCGCAAATGCAACGTCGTATCATACATCGCTTGCCGCATCGCTGGGCGTAGATGCAATTACAATCGCTTCTACGGACGAAGCATATTCGCGCGGACCAATTTGTATTTCATCGCGCATTGACAGCATTCGCGCAGTAACTGATGCGTTTCGATTTATGGGAAATGCAGATTTTGCGCCGACATCTGAAATGATAATTTTCAAAGAAATGCTGATTCAAAAAATTATTGAAACATTACGCGAAGTTGCAAAAGAAAATTCTTTACCCGATGCTATCAATAAAGGTCTTTTGGGAAATTCAGAAGACGGCGCATATCCGGGAAAATTTGGCTTCGGAACGGTTACAAAATTATAATCAAATAAATTTTCTCAACCTGACAGGTCTTAACGACCTGTCAGGTTTTTATATGCAAAGAAATTGAACAATACAAAAATTATCGGAATTGCAGGAACTGCAAAAAACACCGGCAAAACAACAACGCTTAGCGTTCTTATTGAAGAATCTTATCGAAGAAAAATTCCAATCGCTGTTACAGGTATTGGTTTCGACGGCGAAGAATTGGATACCGTTACGCTTCTTCCAAAGCCGCGCCTCACAGTCTATCCGCAAACAATTATTACAACATCAGAAAAGTGTTTAGAAATTTCTACGGCTAAAACAGAAATTCTTCATCGCACCGGATTTTTCACATCGCTTGGAGAAATTCTTATACTTCGCGTAGTAAACGCAGGAATGATTGTTATTGCGGGACCAAACAAAAAATCAGAATTGCAAAAAGTTACTGCCGCAATGAAACATTTTCAACCGAAAATTATTTTTGTGGACGGCTCGCTTAACCGCATTGCGCCGATGTCCGTAGTAAATTCAATTATTTTTACTACCGGCGGCGCGCGTTCTACGAATATTGAAAAACTTGCCGAAGAAATGAAAACGATTGAATTTTTATTTCACATACCGATTGCGGAAAACTCACAAGACTTGCAAACAATAGAAACTGCTTCATTATTAGATGCGGACGATGTTGATAACATAGTTCAACATAAAAACATTACAACAATAAAAATTACAAATTACATTTCAACAAAAGCGTTACAACAGCTTGCAGAGTTTTGCACCATAAAGAATTTTTCTTTCTCCACGCTAATTATTGAAAATCCATTTGTATTGCTGATAAATGAAAATATTGTTCAAACCGCCGACTATGTAAATAAAATACAAAATTCCGGTATAAAAATTTTTATTTGCCAATCGCCGAAACTTAGCGGAATAACCATCAATCCTTTTTATCCAATGCTTGAAGGAAACAGATATTTGCCGCAATTTCTTGATAAAAAAAAATTACTGCAAAAAATACAATCTGTTTGCTCTTCTCCTATTTTCAATATACGCGAAACTTCGCCTGCAAAAATTATGGATTTATGTTTGGAGTAAAGTATTAAAAAGCCGTGCGTGATGGACCCCGCCGTACATCACGCATCGGCTTGTTGTGCAGAGCGTAGCGCTCATAAAAAATTATTTCAAACTTAATTTTTGATTTGCAGCATTCAACAATGATTCGCAGAACTTAGCAACCTTTTCGCTCCCGTCATAAATAGATGCCTCAATAACCGCTTCGCGCGCCTCAGCCGTTCCAATGGTAATTAATGCCAATGCTGCAGACATTCTAATTTGTTCAAGTTTATCTTGCTGCAGCACAGAAATAAGCGGCTTAATTGCGCCTTTCAATTTGTATTCGCCGATAAAACCCGCGGCGCTTTGTCGAAGTCCCGCATTGTCCGACAATAATCCTGCAACATAATTTTGCTCTGCCTTCCCCCAATCAATTTTTGATACATCAGTTCGCAGCGCAGGCGATTTTGCAAATACTGACATTGCGGCAAATATGCACAATACAATAAGCGTATAAATTTTTGGTTGATTGTTTTTCATAAACCCTCCCGTGAGTTGATGATTTGAATTTTTTGAATTGCGTTATCGTAGCGTATATTCGTAACAGAAGAAGAAAAGTTACAGAATCAAAAATTATTTTTTTGTGGATAACAAAACTGTATGAATGTGCGGTTACTCTTCGGGAAGGGAAATTTTGTAGCGTTTAATTTTTAAATATAATGTTTTGGGAGTTACGCCAAGCGCTTCTGCGGTTTTTGCACGATTATATTTGAATTTTCTTAACGTATGCTCAATGTGAATTTTTTCCAATTCTTCCAGCGAAAGCGTTGAAGAATCTTTGGATGGCAAAATTGTTTTTTTAGAAACCTGCGATTGTAACAGCAAAAAATCTTTTGCAGAAATTTCATTATCGTGCGAAAGAATCATTGCGCCGTGAATTGCATGTTCAAGTTCGCGGATATTTCCGGGCCAATCATACTGCTGAAGCAGATGCAGCGCATCGTCTGAAATTGTTTTCGGATTTTTTGCTTTTTGTTTTTCTTTTAGAAAATGTTCAACTAACAGCGGAATATCTTCTTTGCGGTCTTTCAGCGAAGGAAGCTGTATTGAAACAACATTCAAGCGGTACAGCAAATCTTCTCTAAATTTTCCTGCGCTCGCTTCTGCGTGTAAATTTTTATTAGTAGCAGAAATAATTCGTACATCGGCATGCATTACCGCTGTTCCGCCGACTCGGCGAAATTCGCCGGTCTCAAGAAATCGAAGCAGCTTCGGTTGTATCATTTGAGAAATATCGCCGACTTCATCCAGAAACAATGTTCCGCCGTTTGCAACTTCAACTAATCCTTGTTTCATTTGAATGGCATTGGTAAAGGCGCCTTTTTCGTGCCCAAATAATTCTGATTCAAGTAATGAGTCGGGAAGCGATGCGCAATTTATGGCGACAAAGGGCCGCTCGCTGCGCGGACTTTCATTATGAATAAGATTTGCAATCAATTCTTTTCCGCTTCCGCTCGGACCGAAAATATGAACGATTGTTTCCGATGCGCCGATTTTTTTTGCCGTAGAAAGTACGCTTTTCATTAAAGAACTTCGCGCAATAATTTCTTTGCTTCCGGCTTTGCGCAAAAGTTCATACTTCATTAACTCATTATCAATGGTAAGTTTGCGATGCTCAAACGCACGACGCACTGTTGCAAGCAGTTCTTCTCTGTTGTATGGTTTGCTCACAAAATCATACGCGCCGAGTTTGGTTGCTTCAATCGCTGTTTTCACATCGGCATAGTTCGAAAGCATAATTACTTGCGTGGTAGGAAGCTGCTCGCGGATAAATTTTAATACTTCAATTCCATTAACACGCGGCATTTTTACATCTAGAAGTACAACATCGTGCGGCTGGGATTGAAGTAAATTCATCGCTTCAATCCCATCTAAAACTGTAGCTACTTGGTAAGAGGTTCCTTCCGATAGTTCTTCTTTAAGAAGAAAACAAACACTCGGTTCATCATCTACTACAAGAATGGATTGATTCCGAGCCATGCACGTTTACACTGTGAGAAATAATTGTAGAGTACTGAAATGCCGGTATTATTCAGTTGAAAGTACGCGTTCAATAGTTGTCAACAAATCAACTAAATCGTACGGTTTGCTGACAAAATCTTCGGCGCCGAGTTTTTTTGATTCAATTGCATTTTTTAAATCGGCAAAACCGGTCAGCATAATTACTTTTGTTTGCTGGAATTTTTCTTTAATAAATTTCAATACTTCAAAGCCGTCAACTCTCGGCATTTTAATATCCAGCAGAACAAGATCAAATTGTTTTTGCTGAAGTATTGAAATTGCTTCATCACCATCTGCAGCCGATACTACGGAGTATCCTTCTCCCTGCAGTTCGCTGCTTAATACGTTACGAAGAGCGTCTTCGTCATCAACAACTAGAATATTAAATGGCTGTGCCATAAAACAATGCCCCTTTGAATGTGTGCGCCTAAATATATAGCATTGGCAGTAGAAGTATAGCTAATCACTTCAAAAAAATCAACTATAAACTTGAAAAATAATGAGGTAATTTTTTTTCTTGCCACATCCCTCGAAAAACACTTTTCTTGCTCATTCCTGTTTCTTGTTGTATCTTGATGTTATGATTTACAGAGCATACGCAAAAATAAATCTCGGTTTGCGAATAATCGGCAGAAGAACCGATGGATACCATAATTTAGAGTCCATTTTCTATAGAATCGGGCTTTTTGATGAATTATCGCTTGTAAAAACAGATGGAAAAATTTCACTTTCCTGTTCAAATCCGGCAATTCCATGCAACGAAGAAAATTTATGCTGGAAGGCAGCGCTGCTGCTTCAGAAAAAACTTGACGTTACTTTGGGCGCTGATATATCGCTAAAAAAAAATATCCCCGTCGGGGGCGGTTTAGGCGGCGGAAGCAGCGATGCCGCAGTTGTATTGCGGTATCTTCCTACGCTCTGGAATGTTGAAACTGAGGTTGAAGAAATAAAATTGCTGGCGTTAGAACTCGGCTCCGATGTTCCGTATTTTCTTTTCGATTCAACTTCGTACGGCGAAGGACGCGGCGAACAGTTGACGAAACTGCAACTTCATGTTCCATATTGGATTGTTTTAGTGTATCCAAACTTTCACATTGCAACGCCGTGGGCGTATAAAACGCTTTCAGAAAAACGAATGGGAAAATTCCCAATTCGTCCCAGTTTGATTGATGATATTGCTCTCGGCGATTGGAAAAAAATTCTTGTTAATGATTTTGAAGAAATTGTTTTTGCTCATCACCCTGAACTTGAGGATATAAAATTAAAACTGCTCGATTTCGGAGCGTCATTTTCTGCAATGTCGGGGAGCGGTTCTTCTATGTTCGGTTTGTTTTCCCGCGAAAACGATGCCCGCGCCGCATTAGAATATTTTTCTCAAACCAGTTTTGCTCATCTTACAGAACCAAATTTTATACCGACATAAATGCGAATTATTATTTTTTGTTTTTTGGTTTCTTTTATTTCCACAGTACTTGCACAACAGCCGGATACTCTTTCACGTTTTGATTCTGCAAAAGTTAAGCAAGATTCTCTTGTAAAAATTATTCCAATAGAGCATATCGGTTCCATATTCGGATTTACCGATTCATCAAAAATAATTTTCGATTCAGAAATTCCGTGGATAGAATACCGCTCTCTTTCCGATATAGTATGGAATCAACCTCATTTTTATACGCGCGACCTTGCAAGCATCGGTCAAAATAACAATCTGGCATTCGGCGGAATTGATAATCGCGGCGCTGCAGTTTTGATTGACGGAAGAAGTCAGGCAGACCAATACACAAACGCACAAAATGTTTGGCTGATTCCGCCGGATGCGATTGAACGAATTGAAATTATTTCCGGTCCTGCCGCTTTTTTTTACGGTGAAAATTCTTCCGCATCTGTAATAAACATTGTTACGAAAAATTACTATACTAATAGACCGTACACCCGGCTTCGTTACAGTCAAGGAGTGTATAATTACACTCAAACCGACGTAGTGTTTACACAAAATGTACTTCGCGGTTTTAATATTACATTCGGAATAAATCATAACGGTTACGGTTCAAACAAAAGTTATTACGGCAGATTTGCAAATTCAAATGACGATGCGTGGAATATTAGAACAAAATTACGCTACAATTTCAGCAGCGATTTGAATATTCTTTTTTCGTATAACCATACAAAAACTTGGACGGGATTAAACGGCGGAGTTGATATTAGAAATACTTCTGCCGCAGATTATTACGACGGCAATAAAGCAAAAGTGTATAATCTTGAATCGTATGAAAAACTAAACAATGCGCATTATGATTTTACGGTTGCCGTTCGACCGTTTGGCGATTCAACGCATCGGACTACATTATCGGCATACGCATCAACGATGCTTCGTGAATATCGCGACGAAGATAATCGCTACCGTATTACAAACGGTTTGTTTTCTCAATACAATTATAACGCTGAATTGCGCGGAATAAAATTTCAACATTCTTTTCTATCAAAATATTTTCGTCTGCTTGCATTTACGCGGTACGAAGAAAAACAATTCTCTATGTATGCCAACGCCGACGCGCTAACAATCGGAATAAAAAACGACCTATTGCTTTTAAATTTCCTCTCCCTTTCGCTGTATGGCGCAGAAATCTGGCAAAACAATACAAACAAAATTTCTTTCGGCGGAGATGCAACTGTTGCAATATTGCAATCACTAAATATTTTTGCCGGAGCTTCGCATTCTTATATTCCAACATCTCCCGCCGCTTCTATGTTTCCAATAAAGTATTCCGGCTCTATTGCACGCGCCGCCGAAGAAGCGAATACGCTTCAAGCCGGCTTTCAAATTTTTCGCGAAAAATATTTTACCGTAAAACTTTCGGCGCTTCATCAGCAGATAAAAAATCCGTTAGTAATTGATACCGTTGCACTTTCCAATGGCAGCGAGCGGCAATATTATTTTCCTAATTCTTACTCATACAATGGAATTTCATTGACAGTTAAAGGCGCTTACGGAAATTTTTATGTAGATGGCATTGCAAATTATTTAAAGCAGCCCCGCATACAAATCGGACAACGAAAAATATTATTGTTCCCGGAATTTTATTTGGACTGCTCGTTGTATTATCACGGAATGATTGCTAAAAATAATCTGGATTTAAAAATAGGCGTTCGAGGCAGATATATTTCTAAACAAAATGGAATGAAACCGCACGATGTGTATGGAGTATGGATTCCGTACACAACAGCAACAATAGGAAACAGCGGCGCGATTGATGCGTTTGCAATCGGAAAAATCGGCGATGCCTATGTGCATCTTATCTGGGAAAATTTGCTCAACAGCCAATATATGCTTGCGCCGTTTTATCCAATGAACAGCAGAAATATTCGGTTTGGAATTTCGTGGGAATTTTTTGATTAAACTTTTTTACCGATGAAACAATACGCTTACCGTAACAAATTCATTACCGCGTTTACGTAACCGCAAAATAATTTCCGGCAAAGCTTCAGTTGTATGCCGGACTCGTCTATTTATACGCATTACAGCTACCGCCCAATTTTTCGTTTTCTTTTTGTGATTTTCTTTTTAGGAAGGTTTTTTATTACTTCGTTGTAAGAATGGTCGATCAATTCTAAAATAAGAGCATCGGGAAGACGACCATCAATAATTACCGTGTTCCAATATTTCTTATTCATGTGAAAACCCGGGCGTATTGAGTCGTATCGGTCGCGTAATTCAATTGCACGCTCAGGGTCGCATTTTAAATTAAGCGCAAACGGCAATGAACCAAGTCCGGTCAGTAAAAATATTTTCCCTTCAATCTTAAATACCAGCGTTTCTTCGTCAAACGGAAATTCTTCCGAAATTTTTCCCGGTTTTTGCAGTGCATATTCCCGAATCGTTTCAATATCCATACTTATAAATTATCGCCTCGTAATTGACGAATTCTTTTTCGTGCTTCTTCGGCAAAAAGTGAAAATGGATTTTTTTCAAGAATTATTTCGTAATAGCGAATTGCCTGTTGTGTATCATTCAAATAATAATGAAACAATTCTGCAATTTTAAACTCTATTTTTTCGCGTCCTATACTTTTCGGATAATCAGAAATCAATTTTTTGTACGCCGTCAGCGCATCATTGTATCGTTTTAGAAAAATTGAAAATTCTGCTATTCGAAGAAGTGCATCATCGCACAACGGCGCATTGGCATAGTCGGCGGTAATTCCGTTAAGAATTGTTACCGCTTCGGTTATTTTATTTTGACGAAATAATAATTCAGCGCGGGCAAACTCTTTTAACGCTTCAAGCGATGAGAGCTTGTTTTCCATAATAAAATTTTGAAGAAGCAGCGCATCATTCGCTTCATCCGCTTTTAAATTTTGAGTTAGCGCGGCAAGCAGCGCGTTTGCGCTGTCAAATTGAAATTGAAAATATTGCAGTTCTGCAAGACGAAATTGCGCCTGCGTTTGCTGCGCCGCGTCTGCCTGCGGAGATTTTGCAACAGCAGAAAATTTTTTCGCCGCTTCATCAAGCTTCCCTTTAGCAATATTTATTTCGCCTAACGCAAAATTTGCCTGCGGCATAAGCGCGCCAACAGGAGAAATTGTAAGCACAGAATCGAACATTTGTTTTGCTCCGTCAATATCAAACAACTGCTTGTAACGAATTACGCCGATACGGAATAATGAATTAGCGGCAATTGACGAGTACGGATATTCTTTTACAAGCGTTTCATATAATGAAACCGCGCCGTTAAATGTCGGTTGCGTTTCTAGCAGCGTTGATTGCTTTTTTTGAACGGAAATCAACGTATCCCCTTTTGCAGAAAGTTCTTCAACACACCGCGCAAAACCGAATTTTGCAGAAGAAAGAAACTGCATTGTTGGACCATTTTTTATGGCAAGCTGATATGCGTTTGCCGCAACGGCAAACGCTTTTTCTCTAAAAACACGTTCGGCAAATTGGAACATCTCCGCGCCGTTAGAATTTATTTTTTCTTCAATTGTTTTGGCTGCCATAAACGCATCTGTAAACCGCTCACATGCAACATAGAGCCACAACAACAATCGTTGTGTAGAAATTTTGTTAGGTTCATTTTTAATTTCCTCTTCCAATACGCGTGTAGCGGCAGAAAGTCCGTCCGGCTTTGATGTAAATTGCGCGAGACGCGATTGGATGAAATCTAACTGCTGTTCATCCTGCCGAAGCAGCAATAAATATTCGCGTGTTGCATTTGTATAATCCATCATAAACGTATAATAGTAACTCAATTCATTCGCAAATAAGAATGGACTGCCGATTTCTTTTCTGCCTTGTTTGTATGTATTGACTGCTTTCTCAAACAGCCGTTGATTCGCCTGTTCGCCCGCTACTATACGATAAATAACTTGATTTTTGTTTGCGCTACGAAGAATAAAATTCCAAACGGAATCCGCTTGCTGTTCTTTGCCGGCAGTGTAAAAAATTCCGCCAATGTTGGATTGCAAATTAAAATCAAAAGGAAATTTTTTAAGACGAGCATAACTGATTGTTAATGCGTCGTTGTATCGCTTTAACTGAATGTAACATCGGCGAAGCGCATCGTAGAATGTATAGTTGAGAGAATCTTTTTTGAACAATGACAAATACAAATCGGCAGCGCGTTCAAATTCATTTGCCTGCTCAAACGCTTGAGCAAGACGAAATGTCTGCTCATCCTGTGTTTGAGCAAATACTGTACATACGAATATCAAATAGAGAAAAATAAGTTTTAGTTTCATAGCGCTAATATATGAAAAGTGTAATGAAGACTCAAAAAATGAATTTTTACTTTCATTGCTTCCAAATTACAAATTTTCTATAATAATCCGAAGTTACGCAAAACAAAAAACTGGTCATGCTGGGCTGCGGTCAAATTATGGCGTTAGATGGAGTCCGCCTTCCGCCTGCCCGCTCCGAAGGAACACTTTGTGTTAGTAAAATATTATTGAAAAAAATTACTTCTTGCGCAACTTCTGTAATAATAAAAAAATGCTTCTTGATAAATTTGCTTCTTAACTGAAGTTACGCAGATGGTCATGCTGAGCGAGGCACGCTTAAGTTTGTAAG
>CAYXEE010000044.1:0-11345 GCA_964463935.1 uncultured Chitinophagaceae bacterium
AAGATGCAACGATTGCAGACATTGCCGTTGCAACAAACGCAGGACAAATTAAAACCGGTTCAACATCGCGCACAGACCGTATTGCAAAATACAATCAACTTCTCCGCATTGAAGAAGAGTTGGATACCAATGCAATCTACGCAGGAATAAATGCGTTTAATGTAAAACGGTAAAACGAGATCACGCAAAGACGCAAAGATTTCTTTTGCGTCTTTTGTTTATACAATAATTCACGGCGGGCAGAAAGGAAATAATTGCAGTGAAAATATTTTTTGCAGCAGCGTTAATATTTTTATCAATTATGTTTTTTTCCTGCAAAGAAAATGCTTCAAACGGTTCCGCCGAGCTTCAAACAGTTCCGTTTTTAGCTGGAAAAGAGAATATCTATCAATTTACATATACACTTGATTCATTAGGTAAAAATATATATAACAGCAAAGATTCTATAAGTAGAAAAATAGTTTCTAATAATGTATCTATCGGAAATTACAATAATGTTACCCTGTTAGAAGGAAAGTCGTTTTTTCGCAATAGCGCCGCAGCAAAAGTATGGTATTTATCCACTACTGATTCATTAACAGAAATAGCATATTCAAATGCAGGAGCTATACCTGTTGTTATGCCTAAAGCAAACGAGCCGGATTTTGACTATTCTTTTGTAGGTATGCCTTATACGGTAAGAAAAATTTTATTTTCTAAAATTAGGCGAGGAGATTCGTTGCAATGGCGGGAAGACCAAAGAATTGTGTACAAATTTCCTCTTTCAATTGATAAAGAGTGGGTTTCATTCCGACTTCCTTTTTTTCAAAAACGGAAAGTAGTCGGATACGAAATGGTCTCTGTAAAAGCAGGTGTTTTTAATTGTGCAAAAATAAAAACTGATTTATATTTTAATAGCACAGAAGATATTTCAATTGTGTGGTTTGATTATGTCGCTTCGGAAGGATTAATATTGCGAACAATACAATTTAGTGGTTTAATTACAAGCGAAACCGGTCCCGATGAAAATTATGTGGGAAATTCATTTGAGCGTACGGAATTAATTTCAATAAAATAATATACAGTACTACAATATTTAAAACTTACAACTTAAAACTTACCTTATGGCAAAAATAAAATTCGGAACAGACGGATGGCGCGGAGTTATCGCAGAAGATTTCACGTTCGCCAATGTGCAAAAAGTTGCGCTTGCTACGGCGCGCTATTTTTCTCACCATAAAAATGCAAAGAACGGCGTCGTGATTGGATACGATGCGCGATTTTTATCAAAAGAATTTGCGCATACATCGGCGCAGGTAATTGCATCGGCAGGAGTGAAAGTTCTTCTTGCAGATAAAATTTCGCCGACGCAAATGGTTTCTCTCGGCGTTGTAAAGAAAAAAGCAGCCGGCGGCGTTGTAATTACCGCAAGCCACAATCCCGCAAAATATAATGGATTTAAAATTAAAGGAGATTTCGGCGGACCGGCGCATCCTGAACTTATTGCAGAAGTGGAAAAAGAACTTGAACCGCTGCAAAATGCAGCAGCGCTTCCGGTTCAAATTTTGCCGTTTGATCAATTGATAAAAGCAAAACGAATTCAATTTATTGATTTGACAAAAATTTATGTTGAAGATATTCAAACAAAAATTGAGTTTGATTTAATTAAAGCAACGCGCATTAAAATTATGCACGATGCGATGCACGGCGCAGGAATGGGAATTCCAGAATTACTGCTTCCGAAAATCGGAACTATACGCAGCGATTACAATCCGTCATTCGGAACAACAAATCCCGAACCGATGGCATCCAATGTTGAAGAACTTGCAATGGAAGTCCGTTCAGGAAAATATCACATCGGTTTTGCAACCGACGGCGATGCCGACCGTGTCGGAGCAGTGGATGAAAAAGGAAACTTTGTAGATTCGCACCGCATTTTTGCAATTCTTCTAAAATATCTTGTAGAGAGAAAACATTTTAAAGGCGATGTTGCGAAGTCGCTTTCCGTTACGGAACTTATTCCCAAAATGTGCGCCGCTTACGGAATTAAACTTCACGAAACTCCGGTCGGTTTTAAATATCTCTGCAAGCTAATGACGGAAAAAGATATTATTATCTCCGGCGAAGAAAGCGGAGGACTTGCTATTAAAGGTCATTTGCCGGAACGAGACGGAATTTTTATCGGATTCTTACTTGCGGAAGTAATGGCTGTGCGCCGCAAAAAATTGAGCGAGCTTGTAAAAGAATTGTTTAATGAATTCGGCGAATATCATTTCGGACGAAACGACAAACACTTAACGCGGGCAGAAAAAGAACGGGTGATGAAATTCTATTTAAGCAAACCGAAAAAAGTCGGCACGTTTAAAACAGAACGATTTGATATGACCGACGGCGTAAAAGTATAT
This sequence comes from uncultured Chitinophagaceae bacterium, assembly GCA_964463935.1. Taxonomy (GTDB): domain Bacteria; phylum Bacteroidota; class Ignavibacteria; order UBA10030; family UBA8401; genus JACFMZ01. The sequence goes on from CAYXEE010000044.1 coordinate 2,385, forward strand.
ATGAAAGACGGATGGATTCTTGTTCGCGCTTCGGGAACAGAACCGATAATTCGATTTTACGCCGAAGCAGATTCGCCGAAAAAAGTTCAGCAGATGTTAAAAGCAGCAGTGAAAGCAAAGTAAATTTTCAACGGCAGACAAACGTCTGCCGTTGCTGTTTATACAGTAAAAAATATTTTATGATACAGCGCGATTACAATTCCTACTATCACATAATGCCGGATGGAACGGTGAAGCAAATCAATCCGTTTACCGGAACGGAAGTCTGGGCGGTTCCCGGCAGAGGCAGTAAACCGATTTCCAACGATATTCCCCCGACGGCTAAAGAAATTGCAAAAAAAGAAAAAGAAGATTTTTGCAGTTTTTGTCGAACGCGGTATTTTGAAGTTTCACCGGAGAAAGCGCGTCTTATTAAAATAGATGGACGGTATGAAAAATTATTTCACCTTGCGCCCGACCAGTATAACAACACCGTTGCAGAATTCCGTCGCACCGGAAATTTGTTTGAGATTGTAACAATTGATTATTGGAAAAAAAATTACAGCTATAAACTCAATCCGAAACTTGTTGAATGGCGCGACTCATACATTGCAAACGCCAAGGGAAACGAACATCTCAACAATATTATTCATTACAAACTTCGTCAATCGGGAAAAACCGACTCGGAAATTCGAAAAAAAGCGGCGTTCGATAAACTGAATATGATAGATGCGTTCTTCGGCGGATGCCACGAATTGATAATTGCCAAACAGCACCACAAAAATTCTGCGCAGTTCGATTCTGAAATATGTTCAAGCGGAGAATTATCTCCCGAAGAACATTTTCAATATTTCAAATTTACTATTGATGCAATGCGTGATATGCTGGAATACAATCGCTATATCCGCTACATCAGCATTTTTCAAAATTGGCTGAAACTTGCCGGCGCGTCGGTAGACCATTTACACAAACAAATTTGCGCATTAGACGAGTGGGGCGCTTCCATTACAAAGCAGCTTGATATGGTGCGGCGCGATAAAAATATTTTTAACGAACTTGGAGCAAATTTTTCCGCGCAGTTCAATCTTGTTTTTGCAGAAAATGATTTTGCAATTGCGTGCGCAGGAATTGGGCACCGTTTTCCAACAATAGAAATTTATTCAAAATCAATGTTTAGCCGGCCGTACGAACACACGTTTGAAGAAATTCGCGGAGTCAGCGATCTTGTTCAGGCGTGCCACGCCGCGCTTGGCTCGCAGCTTTCGTGCAACGAGGAATGGTATTATACGCCGATTGATTCCGTCTATAAAATGCCGTGGCAGGTGTTGCTAAAACTTCGCACCAATATTCCCGCCGGATTCGAAGGCGGAACAAATATTTACATCAATCCATTAACGCCAACCGAACTTCGGGATAAACTTGTTCCGCGTTTATATCAATTGCGAAGCGAAGGAAAAATTGCAAATTTTTCCATTGCGGAAGAATGTAAACTCCTGCCGAATCCGTTGAAGTATTATTTGGAATAAAAAAATTATAAAGCAAAATAAAACACAATAAAATTATTATAGAAAAATTGATGGGGAACTCAATTAGTGATTCTACACGGAATACAATGTAAAATATACTTTATATGAAAATTGTTATAATTATCTCTGTAAATTTGCTTCATTGACATTGAAAAACCTAAAATATATATTTAAAACACCAACCACACTTACTAATAGAATATAATAATATAAATGTCGGCTAAAATAGTAAATATTGAAAATCATAAAAATAATAATGTTAACAAGATAGGCCCATACTCTATAGATGAGGTTTATTGCGTGGATTGTGTTGAAGCAATGAAACACATTCCAGAAAAAACAGTTGATGTTGTTGTTACTTCACCCCCATATGATGGTTTGCGAGACTACAATGGATTTGCATTTGATTTGCATGCAACCGGGGAACAAATATTCAGAGTACTCAAAGATGGTGGTATTGCTGTAATGGTTATTCAAGATCAGACAAAAAATTTTGGTAAATCATTAACTTCGTTTAGAACAATTATAGATTGGTGTGATAGTTTTAATTTTAAACTCTTTGAGTGTCTTATTTATCGAAAAAATGGTACCGAAGGGGCATGGTGGAAACAAAGATTTAGAGTTGATCATGAATATATGCCTGTATTTTTGAAGGGACAAAAGCCACAATATTTTGATAAATCTTTAATTAAAATTCCTTCAAAACACGGCGGAAAAATAATGACAGGATTTGCAAATAGAAAAACAAATGGTGAAACTCAAGAATCGGTTACAAAAAAAATTAATGAATTAAAATGTCCAGGAACCGTTTGGAATGAAGATGAACTTGAAAATAATCCACTAGGTAGTGTATGGGATTATTTGATGGCAGGAGATAAAAATCCAATTAAAAGAAAACACCCAGCCCCATTTCCAGATAAAATACCATATGATTTCATAAGTGTTTTTTGTCCACCAAACGGAATCGTGCTTGATCCATTTATGGGAAGCGGATCTACTGCAGTTAGCGCAAAAAAACTAGGTAGAAAATTTATTGGATTTGATATTAGTAATGAATATTGTGAAATAGCAAAAAAACGTCTTACGGGGATACAAATTGAAAACCCTCTTTTTGAAGAAATTAATATCAAGGTAAGATCAAATAGTTGAAAATAAAATTAAGGAAGAACATCAGGTTCTTCCAAAGTGTATTCTATATTCTGTCCGCTCGTCATTGCCCAAGATAGGGGATTTAGTTCCATGAGTTTGAAAAAATCTCGATCTGAAACGGTCCAATTCATTTTATCGAAAGAGCTTTTTGAAAATTTATAATATTTTAAGTCTTCAAATGTCCATTGCGTTTCATTAAATTCCCATGTGGTAGTATCTGATAATAATTTTATGAACCCTTTCACTTTCCTTTGTTCTTCGTTTGTTATTCTAAAATTTCCGTTTGATTGTTTTTCTATGTTTTTGAATTGGCCATTTGATTCAGAAATTGCAAATTTATCACCTCTTTCGCCAGGTTTGTTTAATAAATCTCTTTTTCTAAAAAATTCGTCCATTACTCTTATTTGTTCATATACAGAAAAATGTTCATGCATAAAAACTTTTCTAAGTGGGCTTGATTGATTTTCAATTCCAAGATAGTGTAGCCAATTTAAAACATTTTCTGGATATGAATATAAAACATTAAAAGTACCGTCAGTAAAAAATAATGGTGCAATTGCGCTTGTTGGAATATTTATTTCATATTGTGTGCCTATTATACCAAGTAGAAGATGAATTGTAGCCAATGGATATTTCAATCTAAAATCATGTTTTCCATCATAATTGCGCAAATTATTTGGTTGAAGACAATTGTTGTGATTATTCCATGAAGAAGGCCTTCTATTTTTGTTGATTTGAACCATATGATGTCCAACACTTTTTACATGTTGTCGATAAATTTCCATATCTAAAAAAATTACATTTTCATCATAAGTAGACTCACCATTTTTTAATAACATGACTTTGCCATCATAATACCCAATAACACTCCAATTTAGATATTTAGACATAAAAAAAGCGCAAAGCAACCCATCGCTATCGGGGCTTAAAATACATTTTTTATTTCTTTGAATAATCCATGGAAATCGTGCTAATAAATCTGGGTAATTTATTTCACTTAAACGACCTGCTAATAAATCTTGTATGTGGGGCATAAAGTTAAATTTATGTAAATAGTTCTGAGATTTTTATATGTAGTGCTTGTGATAATTTCTCAATATTGATGAGACTAATATTCTTTTCTCCTCGCTCAATCATTCCAATGTATGTTCTATGGACATTGGCTAATTCAGCCAATTCCTCTTGTGAAAGATTTTGCTTAAGTCTTTCACTTCTAATACGCTTGCCAAATTTTAATAGAATATGTTCTTTCATAAGGAAAATTTATTTTTAAGAATACTATAAATCTACATACTATAGTTAGCATTGCACCATTGTTTATTCAAGCATGGTGGTGACAAAGTTAAATAGCATTTTTCCAGCAACTCTTTCTTAATTTCTACGTAAATTTATTGCACACTTTTCAATTCATTTTTTCATTTGGAGGTTCAATGAAACGCGCGTTAGTTGTTTTTTTGGTAATTCTTTCCGCAACACTTCAAAGTTTTTCTCAATCAAACCAAATTCCTTATTATTCTCGTTACGATTTTCAATCCGCCGCACCCGGCGCAATAAAATTTGGTTTGTACGGTTATGATAATCCCGCCGCGCTTTCGTATGCAACAGGAACAGATTTGCAGATCAATTGGTCGGATAAATCGTCAAAAGGTTTTCAAGATCATTGGGGGCTTTTTCTTGCATCGCCCAACGCCGGATTTGGAATGATTCAAGAACGATTTGCAGCGGGAATTTCCACTCGCTATAACACCGCATTTGCCTTTGGCGATAGAAATCTTAGCGGTGGAATTTCATACAATTGGACATACGCAAAGAATCCGCTTCTTGATCAATCAGATTATGTAACGCTCGGAGCGCTGTCGCGACTAACGCCAATGTTTTCAGTCGGTGGAACATACGCTTCTGTAACAAAAGGAAACGGATGGAACGGCGCAGTAGAAGTCGGCGTTCGTCCGTTCAGCAATGAAATGCTGACGCTTTTTGGCGAATATGTTTTTCAACGAATGCCGTTAGTAAAGAACGAAGTCTGGAGCGCAGGCGCAGTTGTTGAACCTGTTTCGGGAATTCGTTTAACCGGACGCTACTTTGAAAACAAATCGGTCAATCTCGGCATTCAATTAAATTTTGGAAATGCCGGCATTGAAACGCAGTCGCACTTCAATGGAAATCAGAAATATGAGTATAATACGTACGGCGTTCGCGCCGGTATGTATGATGGCAATGCGATTGATTTGTTCACCGCAAAAAAATCAAAATATATTTCCGTTGATTTTGGCGGAAGAATAAATTATCAACGGTTTGAATTTTTCGATAAGTCAAAAACATTGTCCTCAATTCTTTCTTCGCTTGATGCAATCAAAAACGATCCTTCTGTTGCAGGAATTGCAATCAATACTTCCGCAATGATGGCGAATAGAGAATTACTTTGGGAAGTGCGCGAAAAATTAAAAGAATGCAAAACCGCAGGGAAAAAGATAATTGTTTTTATTGATCGCGGAAACATTGATACATATCATTTTGCTTCTGTTGCCGATAAAATTGTAATGGATCCGCTCGGAATAATTTCCATTGAAGGATTTATGATGGGACGAACATTTCTTAAAGGAACGCTGGAAAAAATCGGAATTGGTTTTGACGAATGGAGATTTTTTAAATACAAATCTGCAAGCGAGTCAATGTCGCTTGATAAAATGTCCGATGCAGACCGCGAACAACGCCAAGCAATTGTGAACGCATGGTATGAAATTGCAAAAAAAGATATTTGCGAATCGCGTTCGTTAACGCCGGCAAAATTTGATGAGCTTGTTAATTCGTACGTTGTTATTGCCGCCGATCAAGCGCGCTCACTCGGATTAGCCGATACATTAGGACGATGGGAAACGGTAAAAGATATTGTAAAAAATGAAACCGGTTCGGACAAAAATTGGAAATCGGCATCTTCTTCGGTACAAATTCAAACTAAAAAAGAAAATGATCGCTGGGGAGAACGTCCAAAAATTGCTGTTATTTATGCGCTTGGCGCATGTGCAATGGATGATGGAATTAACGCACGTTCATTGGTAAAAGATGTTGAAAAAGCTGTGGACGATAATTCTGTGAAAGCAATTGTTCTCCGCGTAGATTCTCCCGGCGGCGATGCAATGGCTTCGGATTATATTGCTGAAGCATTGAAGAAAGCAAAAGGGAAAAAACCTGTCATCGTTTCACAAGGATTTGTAGCGGCTTCCGGCGGATATTGGCTTTCGATGTATGCCGATACAATTGTTGCAGCGCCAGGAACAATTACCGGCTCAATCGGCGTTATCGGCGGGTGGTTGTATAATAAAGGATTGAAAGAAACTCTCGGTATGTCCACCGATTTAGTAAAAGTCGGCGCGCATGCCGATATCGGTTTCGGATTTCAAATGCCGCTGATTGGTCTCGGCGTTCCCGACAGAAATATGACAACAGAGGAGCGCGCGCGTGTTGAAGAACTGCTCCGCGCAATGTATAAAGAGTTTATTGCAAAAGTTGCAAGCGGCAGAGAGATGAAAGAAGATTCCATCGGCGTTATTGCGCAGGGAAGAGTCTGGAGCGGAATTGACGGAAAAGCAATCGGCTTGGTTGATATTCTCGGCGGATTAGAAACTGCAATAGATGTTGCAAAAGAGCGAGCAGGATTAAAAAATGAGACAGTAAAAATTATTGAAATTCCGAAAAAAGGATTTTTTGATTTCAGCGCGTTTGTTCCCAAGCTTATCGGCGTAGAAACTCCAATGACAAAAGATCAATTGCTTGAGCAATTAAAATTCCGATTGCAATATAATGGCAAGCCGCTGCCGATGATTCCAATGGAAGAGACGGATATGTTGATTCATTCTGCGTATTAAAAAATTGAACAAGTATTAAAAAGAAATCCTGCGTATGCAGGATTTCTTTTTGTTATTGAAAAGCAAAAGGACTTTCTGTGTTAAGCAGAGAATGAGACAAAAAAAATTAACAAGCGGAAAGAATTCGTCTTCAATACGCATTCTTTGTGGAAATTCTCTAAAAATCGTTGGCAAATATTTTTCCATTAAGGAACAATGATAATGAAATAGCTTTCATACTTTTGCACAACTCTAAAATATTTTATGAAAAACATTTTGCTTTTACTTTTTTCATTTGCATTTCTTTATGCAGAAAATAATCCCGCTGCAGAAAACAGTGAAAAATTCGGCGCTATAACCGGACAAATTATTGACGGCACCACGCAGCAGCCGCTTGTCGGCGTCAACATCATTCTTGTTGAAAAACCGAATATCGGTGCAATAAGCGATGTTGATGGAAGTTTTTCCATAAAAAATATTCGCGTGGGAGAATACAGTCTTCGCGCAACATTGCTTGGTTACAAACAAACCGTTCTCACGAATGTTGTCGTTTCTACCGGACGAAGCACAAAAGTAAAAATTCGCATGAACGAAGAAGCTGTAGAAATCGGCGGAGTGGAAGTAAAAGCGGATTATTTTTCCAGCGAAGGAAGCATCAGTCCAATTTCTGCAATCGGATTAAGCGGCGCAGAAGTAAAACGCTCGCCGGGCGCCGCTCAAGATATGCAGCGCATTGTGCAAAATCTTCCTGGAATTGCAAACAGCAACGATCAATCTAATGAACTTATTGTGCGCGGCGGCGCGCCGGATGAAAATCTTACCGTAATGGATTACATAGAAGTTCCATCAACAAATCATTATCCCAATCAATTTAATTCCGGCGGACCGATAAATATGGTGAATGTTGATATCATCGAAGATATTCGTTTTTCAACAGGCGCGTTTACGGCAAATTACGGCGATAAACTTTCTTCGGTAATGGATATTTCATTGCGCGAAGGAGACCGCGAACGAACTATTGCAGGGCAGGCGGGATTCAGTATGGCGGGAATTGGAACGCTGCTTGAAGGGGGATTTGCGAAAGGGAAAGGAACGTGGATTCTTTCTGCGCGGCAGAGTCTGCTGCAATTTGCCGATAAAATTGTTGGATTATCTTCTATTGGATTGACTGCGATTCCGAAATATTACGACATTCAATTTAAAGGTACGTACGATATTTCTTCTTCACAGAAATTGATTGTGAATTTATTATATGGAAACGACAAAATATTTTTTAACGGAACTCCCGATGCGGCGAACGAACAGAAAAAATTTATTAAAGATTCTTCCGGCGTGATGATTGAAGATTTTAAAAGCAGACAGTACACAGCGGGAGCAAGTTTGAAATCGTTATGGGGAACAAGCGGTTATTCCGTAGTCTCGCTTTTTACCTCAAGCAATATTTATGATTATACAATGGATATTGATTTTATGTTCCGCGAATATGATGAAAACGGAAAAGTGAAAACATACAGCAGTTTAAACAACTACCGTCAATATAAAATGGATGTTGAAGAAAAAACGCTCAATCTAAAATACGATGCGCTTTGGATTCCGGTAAAAAACCATGAAATAAATTTCGGACTTCGAGCCGGAACAAATATGAAATTTGTAAATAACATTTTCTTTAATAATGATACGCTGCGTTACGATTTTAATCGCGACGGACAATGGGATGCAGTTTCCACCTATTACAACGCCGATGCAAAATTTTCTCTGCCGAATTTTAAACATTACAAACTCGGCGCATATATCGGCGATAAAATTTCTTTTTCAGAACAATTATATGCAACGCTCGGAATTCGTTACGATTATTTTACGTATTCTAAGCAGGGAAATTTTGCTCCGCGCGCAGCGATAACATACGAAGTAATTCCGATGCTGACGAAATTGAATGCGGCGTACGGAGAATATTATCAAACGCTTCCGTTTCCGTATTACGGCGATATTTTGTTAACGGAAAAAAATCGGTATTTGGAAAACAGTCACGCGCGGCATTTTGTATTGGGAGTAGAACAGATACTTGACGACGGATTGAAAGCGAGCGTTGAAGCGTATTACAAAGAATACAATCATCTTCCGGTTGAAGAAGATTTTATTAACTCGGCAGACAAGGCGTTTCGTTCCGATAAAATGCTCACGGTCGGCGCGCGCACGGCAAAAGGAATTGATTTCTTTATTCAGCAGAAACAGGTAAGCGATTATTTCGGCACGCTAAGTTTTACCTATTCCAAAACTACCGATAAAGATCCGAGAAAAAATATCGCAGGTTTTGCGCCAATCAATGCCGGTTCATACAGATCGCTCTATGATTATCCATACTTGTTTACATTTGTTGCAGGAAAAATTGTAAAGAATACGCGCTCAACGTTAGATGAAATGCCGTTCTATATCAAATACCCGTCAATGATTTTTTCATTTTC
>CAYXEE010000045.1:0-11201 GCA_964463935.1 uncultured Chitinophagaceae bacterium
ATGTATCGTGTTTTGGAGAAACAGACCACACAATATCGCTCATAGATTCTTCCGCTTCGTTGAGCAGCGAACTTGTTTTTTCAAGATATTCTTTTGCTTGTTCAGAATTTTCTGAAATGGTTCGTTTCGCTGTTTCTATAAATAATCCTGCGCTGCCGACTGTTGAAGCCAAATCATCGTGCAAATCGCGGGCAATTTTATCGCGCGTGCGCTGGCGTTCTTCAAGAATCGCTTTTTGTTTTTCTAATTCAGCAATGCGTGTTTGCAATTTTCTCCGCGAAACATACCACGCGCCGCTGTAAATTGTTCCGACAAATCCGAATACCAACAACGAACGAAACCACACCGTTGCCCACCACGGAGGCGAAATGATTATTTTTATTGATGTACCTTGTTCGTTCCACACGCCGTCGTTGTTTGTTCCCTGCACGCGAAAAGTATATTCTCCCGGACCAATGTTAGTATAGTATGCTGTCCGCCGATTATCGGAATGCACCCAGTTTTTTTCTAGCCCTTCCAGCATATACTGATACCGATTGTTTGATGAATTCAAATATGAAAGCGAGGCAAATTCAAATGAAAAAAAATTCTGATCGTATGACAGATGAATAATGCTGTCATACAATTTATCCGAAGCATCTTTTTCAAATATTTTAAACGCGGTAATTACAACCGGCGGTATAAACGTATTGTCGCGAATACTGTCGGGATAAAATTCTACAAAACCTTTTGCCGTACCGAAAAACATTTTTCCATCAGGCGCTTTGTAATATGCGCCTTGATTAAATTCATTCGAAGGAAGTCCGTCGGCCACTGTGAAATTTCTAAATTTTTCGATGAACGGATTAAATTTAGAAATTCCTTTATTGGTGCTGAGCCAAAGATTTCCGTGAGTATCTTCCAAAATTCCATACACAGCATCATTCGGCAGTCCTTCGGCTTCGCGGTAATGTTTGAAATACAGTGAATCGTTTGCATAGCGAATTCCTTTGTTTAATCCGCCGCCAAGAGTTGCAACCCATATAATAGAATCCCCCGATTCGTGAAAATCCATTACAACATCATAACTTAATGTGTGTGGATTTTCTTTTTGCGAATGATATACTTTAAATGATGAATCGCGCGGATTGAATAATGCTATTCCATTCCCATTTAAACCAAGCCACATTTTACCGTTATATGATTTTTTTATTGTTAAAGCATAAGAAAGATTGATAACGCTGTCTATTGCTCCATAAACAAAAAAACGTGAAATTTTTTTTGTAATCGGATGAATAGTAACAATGCCGTACGATGTTGCTCCCCATATTGAACCATCGTCCTGTGTTAGCAGGCGCAAAAAGAAATTTCGCGATTCATACTCCTGTTGAATCGTATCAACAATGTATTCTATTGAACTTGCGGAAGCGCGGCGAACTAATCCGTTTCGCAAGCCAAACCATAATGTTTTATTGCTGTCGAGCGTGCCGCTTATCGGGCGAAAGTTTGAATAGCGCTGAAATGCCGTTTCATTATGTTTTCTAATAGAATAACCGTCTTGGCTTCCGACAAATAAATTTTTTTTGCCGTCATAAAGAAACATCCAAACATTGCCGTCAAGAACTGTTGTGGTTGTGTTCGGAATATTTTTCACTGTAGGAAATTTCGGCGGATAAAGCGAAAGTTTATTTAATCCAACCGAAGTGCCAATCCATAAAATATTTTCGTTATCAATAAAAAGAGATAAAATATTATTGTGACTTAAACTTTTCGGATTACTCGGATCGTTACGAAAAAGCTGCACAGAAATAATTTCGGGAAGCGATGCATTCCATGCTGTTTCCACTTTCAGCAAGCCGGATTCTGTGCCAATCCATAATGTGCCTTTAGCATCAACGACTGCTTTCCGAAAAACAAATGATAAAAAAAACGAGCGTATTTTTGGGGGAAGCGGCAGTTTTTTAATTTCATTGGTATTTTTTTCATAATAAAACAATTCTCCCGAATTGCCGCCAAAGAGAAAAAGAGAATTGTATTTACAAATAAAAGAAAATATTCCGTTGCGAATTACGCCTTCTTTAAATTGAATGGGAATGAATCTTTTAGAAGCAATATTAAAAAGAAACGGCTGATTTGCAGTAAGGCAAAAAAGATTTCCTTCGCCGTCGGGGACGGCGTTTTCAACAAACATTGAGCCGCTGGAACTTTGAGGAATGAGATAATCATTTTTCGTGGAAAAATCTGAACTGTATTTTGTTATACCAAAATTCTTCGATGCCCAAATTGTTCCATCTTCTTCTTCGTAAAATGAGCGCGCCGCTCCTACGCGAAATGCTCGAGTTGTATCCGAAAGCGTGGTGAGTCGAAGAACTTTGTTTGAGTTTGGATGCAGTACGCTGATTGTAAGATTTTGCGTTGAAGCAACAACTCTTCCATCGCGCAGCGGGTATAATGTGTAAAAATTATTTGCCGCAACAGAATTAGAATCATTCGGATTGTTCTTGTAAATTTTAAATGAATATCCGTCGTACCTATTTAATCCATCCAGCGTTCCGAACCATAAAAATCCGCGCGTATCTTTGGTAATAGCAAAGATTGAACTTTGCGAAAGCCCGTCGTCAATTGTTATGCGTTCAAACGCATGCTCTTGCGAATGGAGAAACGACAACGATATACAAAAAAAGATTATTTGTAGAATTCGTTTCATAGTTGAAAATACAATGATGAGTTTGCGCTGTCAAGAAAAATTTACGTTCTACAATGTAACTATTTGTATATGTGAGAATTGAAGGATGAAAAAAAATTAAATTAAACCAATCCCTCTTTTTCCATCTGCTTGTGCTGAAGTTCACGAATGCGCTGTTGATATTTCCCGGAGTTTTCCGGCTGCGAAAATTGCAAAATCTCGTACGCTTGAATCGCCGCGCCGTATTCTCCCTGCGAAGCGTAAATTTCTGCAAGAGTCGGCGTTACCATATCGCTTTCATACGCCGTTTGTTCTTCCTGCTGCGTAATCGGTTTGGGCGGTTCGTAATGTTCCTGCGGTTTTATCCGTTCAACGTTTTGTAATTTTTCCGCAAGCATATCAATATCGGTTGCGCTTTGCGGAATTGAAAATTGATCTGCGCTCAAAGGCGTCTCTGTCTGCTGAGTTTCGGCTGCAAAATATTGCTGCACGGATTGTTCTATTGCCGCAATATCAATATGTTCCTGCGATTTCGGCGCGGGGCTGAATGTTTCTTTTTTAACAGGTTCGGCGGAAACTTTTGTAATTAAAAATTCATCCAAAGAAATCGCGGGACCATCCAATGGAATATTTTGCTGCTTTTCAAAATATTCTTCAAAAGTTGGAAATTGCGAGTGAGAAATCGGCTGACTGATAATTTCCTGCATTTCATTGGGAATGACAATCGGTTCTATATTTGTTTCCGGTTCGGGCTGAATGAACTGTGGAATTTCAACAACCGGTTCTTGATATGCCGGCTGCTCAAATATTTGCTCTTGCAATTGTGCAGGTTCTTCCGGTTGAATTGTTTCCTGCGGAGTTTCTTCGGGAACAAGATCGAACAGCGACGGGAGCGGTTCAGAACTTTCTATCGGAGTTTCCTGCGAAACTGTTTCGTTATAGTGAAACGAATCCGTTGAAAATGTTTCGGCAGATTCGGAGGAAAAAGAATTTCCCTGCGGTGTAAAATAATTTTCATCCGTGGTGCGCGTAGATTCATCTTGCTTATCGGGAATTTCTTCCAGCAATTTTTTTATTGTTTTATTAAACGGACTCAACTCTCGCGCGCGTTCTAATACAATACGCGCTTTGGAATATTCCTTAAAATGCAAATATGCTTTCCCTTGCACCAAATATCCGGCGTAGTAATCGGGAAAAAATTTTGTCCCTTCCTCGCACAACTGCATCGCTTCATTCTCTTTTTCCGAAGCAAGATACAAATCTGCAAGCCGCGCAAACAGCGGCGACTGCGGATTTTCCGCAAGTTTCTGCGCAAGAAATTCTATGTCAAATTCAGTAAAGTCCATAAATAAAAAAAGCCGGTAAAATTGTTTTCCTGCTTAAAATACTTCAGAATAATCTAAATTGCAATTTTTATGAATGGACGATGGGGTTTTTAAAAATCAAATAAAAAAGCCGTCGCAATGCGACGGCTCGGTGAATTTTACAAACCATAAATTATTACGCCGCTAACGGCTCAATATTTAAATTCAATTGTTCCATTTTTGCGCGGCGCGCTTCCAATGCCTGACGAATGGAGAGATACGCCACAAATCCGTAGCCGCTGGTAAACAATAATTGAAACGGAAGGGCGGCAATTTCTAAATAATAAATTGACGATGCCATTCCGATAAGGCAGTACACGGCAAGCGCCATTTCCACAATCACAGTCCAGCTGAATTTTACCGGAACATATTTTTTATCTTTCCACGAATCTTTCTTTCCGTCAATTCCGTATTTCGGCGTGCGGACAAATTCGCTCTGCTTTTTGAACAATCCTTCAAATACCGCTTTGCTGTTGTTCACGGAAAAACCCATGCTTCCCGCCATAAAAATCGGGAAAAGAAAAATTCTTCTGCGCCAATCGGGATAAATATCTTTCTGCGAATACATGATGAATAAAAACTGTCCGATAAACGCAAGAACAAATACGGACATTGCGTTAAAATACGCTTCGTAGCCGCCGCTATGTTTAATAAATACCAGCGGAACGTTGAGAATGCTTGCAAGCACAATAAACGGAAAGACGATGTTGCACGTTAAATGAAATGTGCTGTGAATTTTTATACGCAGCGGAATGTTCGATTTCCACACGGTCGGAAGCATTTTGCGCGCCGTTTCAATTGCTCCTTTTGTCCAGCGAAATTGCTGCGACTTCAATGCGTTAATTTCCGCCGGAAGTTCTGCGGGCGATGTTACATCGCGCAAAAATTTAAATTTCCATCCGCGCAATTGCGAGCGGTAGCTTAAATCAAGGTCTTCGGTAAGCGTATCGCTCTGCCAATTTCCAGCGTCGAGAATTGTTTCTTTTCTCCAAATTCCTCCCGTGCCGTTAAAGTTGATGAAGTAACCGGCTTTGTTCCGCATGTTTTGTTCAATAACAAAATGTCCGTCCAACGCCATTGCCTGCGTGCGCGTCATCAGCGAATATTCGCCGTTCAAATGTTCCCAGCGCGTCTGCACCATTCCTATTTTTTTATCGGTATAAAAATACGGAAGCGTTTTCTTTAAAAAATTTCTTTGCGGAATAAAATCTGCATCGAAGATTGCAACAAATTCTCCTTTTGCCGTTTTCAATCCTTCTTTCAGCGCGCCCGCTTTAAATCCTTTTCGGTTTTCGCGGCGGACGTGAAGAATGCTGCTTCCTTTCGCCTGCATTTCGCGCACAATGCTGGCAACAAGATCAACGGTTTCATCTGTCGAATCATCCAGCACCTGAATTTCCAATTTGTCTTTCGGATATTCTATATTGCAAGACGCTTCAATTAAGCGGCGCACAACATACATTTCGTTGTACAGCGGAAGTTGAATTGTTACCATCGGCGTTTCGGGAAGCGGAAGTTCGCCTTCTGTTTCGTTGCGATGTTTGAAATAGTGATAAATCATGACAAAGCCGTGCGTTCCAAACAGAAAGAGAATGCTTAAGCTTACGATATAGGCGATAAGAATAAATTGTTCCATAGTTGTATTTGTTTGTTGGTTATAGTTGTAAAATAATTTTGTTGTTACCAGCCGGAAACTGTTTCGATAAGCATATCTTCCGCAATCAGACGAATTGCTTCATCAATAGCCGTCGTTCTCGACTGCGAACCCTGCACATATTCTCCCCAGCGCGAAAAATCTTTTTCCCAAATTTTTTTTCTGAATTTCATATCGGTATAAGAAGCTTTTACCGTAACGGTAACGCGGCGCGTTCGCACCTGCTCTCCCGGCGCAATAACAGAAGGAGCATCGTTAATAATTGTAATTGCTCCTTCTATGATAGAATCGGAATTTGTGCGGTCGGCAATTTGCAGACTGTTATCGCTGATAATTAAATCAATAACTTTGCGCGTTAATTTTTCCCGCAGATTCGGTTCGCCGAATCCGCTTACATCTTCAAACAGCGGAACTGCAACAGTCTTTAAATGCGCCGGAACCGACGAGCCGGTAAAACTGTAACAGCCGCACCAAAACAATGAATAATAAACTATGAATAATGAAACCCAGATGGATTTTTTTGCAAAAATATTTTTTACTGTTCCATTGTTCATTATCAAGTATGCTTTCACAGATTGTATTCTTTTATTTTTCTGTACAGCGTCCGTTCCGAAATTTGTAATTCGTCTGCGGCAAGCCGCCGGTTTCCGTGAAATTTTTTCAGCGCGCTCTCAATCATGCGCCGCTCCATCTCTTCAATGGAAAGCGTTTCGGGAATATTGGAATTTCTCTGCACGCTCATTCCCGGCTGAATAAAAAACTGCTGACCGCCGTTTTCCGCGCCGCCTAAACCGAATGCAGCGGCAAACATATTTTTTAATTCCAGAATATCCGCTTTCATATCAATCAGCGCGCGCAGAATTAACTGACGCTCGTCAAATTCATTATGCTTCGGAATAATCATCGGAACGGAACGTCCGAGGGCGGGTTGATCGAGCCGTAAATATCTGCGAACATCATCCGCTTCAATTTTTTTTCCGCGCTCAATAACAATCATGCTTTCCACAATATTGCGCAATTCGCGCACGTTGCCGTTCCAAAAATAATTTTGCAGAATTTCCATCGCTTCGCTCGTTATTCCCGAAAACTGCACGCTATTTTTTTCGGAAAATTCTTTTGCAAATTTTTCAAACAACAGCGGAATATCTCCGCGGCGGTCGCGCAGCGCAGGAACTTTAATATTTACCGAGCGGAGACGATAGAACAAATCCTGCCGAAAATTTCCGTTATGAACTTCATGCTCTAAGTCTTTATTCGTTGCCGCAATAACGCGCACATCAACTTTGCGGGCAACGGAAGAACCGACTCGCAAAAATTCTCCGTTTTCCAAAATGCGCAGAAATTTTACCTGCGTCGCCAGCGGAAGTTCGCCGATTTCATCCAAAAAAATTGTTCCGCCGTCGGCAAGTTCAAAATATCCTTTCCGTTCGCTGCTTGCGCCGGTAAACGAACCTTTTTCATGTCCGAATAATTCGGATTCTATAATTCCTTCAGGAATGGCGCCGCAGTTTACCGTTACCATTGCTTTTTTAGAGCGCTTACTTGCGCCGTGAATTGCATTCGCTACAACTTCTTTTCCAACGCCGCTTTCGCCCGTAATCAGTACGGTAATTTCAGTCGGCGCAACATGCTGAACAACCTGAACAAGCTCCTGCATCTCCAACGATTCGCCGATAATTCCATACATTTGTTGAAATTGTTTTCTCTCCATCGCTTCCATTACCGCTTCACCAAAAATGCGTCAATATTATATTTTGATTTTAATTCCGTCATAAAATTTCGCGCGGATTGCTCCGTTTCAAATCCGTCAAAACCGATTGCATAGACTTGTTTGCCGCCGCTTGTTTTAAGAAATACAATTGCTTCTTTTCCCGCTGTTGCAGAAATTGTGCGCGCCTGCGTGTTTGCCGTTACTTCAAGAGAAAAAACGCCGACCTGTACTACAAAAGAACCGCTCGGAAGTCTTACGACTGGAGTTGTTCCGGTTTGCTGGTCAATCGGCGGCTCGGATTTTTTTTCTATTTTTTGTTCCGGCTTCTGTTCCACAGCCGCTTGCTGAACTTCAATCGGTTTTGTTTCCGGCGAGGCTTCAACGTTCATATCGCGCTGTGCATAAATGGAATTTGGATACTGCTTTTTCAATTCTTCCATTTTTTGTTCTGCGGTTTTATACAAACCGGCGGAATAGTAATATTGACTGACGCGGTACAGCGCATCATCTGCCCATTCGCTTTGCGGAAATTGATCTGCAATCGCTTGATATTTTTTTGCCGCCGCCGCGCCGTCGCGCGTTGTGTACGCATCAAGATATTTTACTCCGGCGTCATTCGGATATTGTTTTTCCAGCGCAGATAGTTCGGCGCGGACTTCGTCTAACTTTCCGTTGTGAACTGCGCTTAAGCGTTTTTTCACTTCAACATCTCTCATCTGCGCGCAGAGCGCGGAAGAAAGAATACAAAGAGCGGCGATATGAAGGATAAGTGATTTCATATATTAACGAGCGATTAATTTTCCTATCAGCGTGTGCGCAGTTGCGCGTTCAATCTGCACATTTCTGTATTCGCCAATGCGCGCATCTTCGCGCGGAAAGACAACTTTTTTATTTGTGTCGGTTCTTCCCATTAAATCCGCAGTTGAACGCGAACTGTTGTTTTCAACAAGAACTTCAAATTCTTTTCCAATCATATGTTGATTCAGCTCGAAAGAAATTTCTTCCTGAAGTTTTACAATTTCTGCAAGCCGCCGCTGTTTAATTTCTTCGGAAACATCGTCTCCCATTTCCCACGCTTTGGTATTTTCGCGCGGAGAATATTTAAACATATACGCGCCGTCATAACGAACATTCTTCAACACCACTAACGTCTGCTGATGATCTTCTTCCGTTTCAGTCGGAAAACCGGAAATAATATCTGTGGAAAAACTTACTTCCGGCATTGCGCGTTTTATTTTTTCCATTAAGCCGAGATACTGTTCAACAGTGTACGTGCGGTTCATCAATTTCAAAATTCTGTTTGAACCGGATTGAACGGGAAGATGAACAAATTTGCAGATGTTGGAATTTTTCGCCATTGTTTCAATCAGCGTAGCGCTCATATCCTGCGGATGAGACGTCATATAGCGAATACGCATTGTGCGGTCAACGTTTGCAACAGCTTGCAGTAAATCGGCAAAATCAAATTCTCCGTCGTGATATGAATTTACATTTTGTCCGAGCAGCGTAATTTCTTTAAATCCATTTTCATTTAATTTTCGTACTTCATCAACAACGCTTCGCAATGTTCTGCTTCGTTCTCTTCCGCGCGTAAACGGAACAACGCAGAATGTGCAGAACTTATCGCAGCCGCGCATTACAGAAAGCCACGCGCTGATTCCTTCCGTGCGCAGCGGAGTGATGTCGTCGTAATTTTCTACGCGCGAAAGTTTTACAGCAATGCCGCGCTGACCTGCGTGCGCATCTTCTACAAGTTTCGGAAGTTTTCTGTATTCATCGGGACCGACGACAATATCCACAACATTGTTGTTATCAATCAATTCTGTGCGCAAGCGTTCCGCCATACAGCCCAGCACGCCAATCAATACTTCGGGATTATTTTTTTTGTGCGTCTTCAATTCCGAAATGCGCTGCTTCACGCGCGCTTCCGCATTATCGCGCACGCTGCATGTGTTCACAAGAATTACGTCGGCATTCGCCGCTTGCTCCGTTAAACCAAATCCTTGTTTATCCATTATACCAAGCACAACTTCGGTATCGGCAACATTCATTTGGCAGCCGTACGTTTCTATATAAATTTTTTTCAGAGAATTAATCATAATTGCGATACAAATATACTGCAAACCTGACATTTGGACAACGGCAAGGTCTTAGATTAACGAAATTTAATCGAAAACAAACCAGATTTAACTGTTTTGTGTTTTTCTTTTTAATTGTCAATTCGTCAGCGCAAAAGATAAAATTGAATTCCGAGAAAAAAAATTGTACTATTTGTGTGAAATGGTTCTGTTGAATTATATTTCCTCAATCAGACTTCTCTATTAAACTTCTTATGTATAGAAAGAAAATTTATGAATCCTCAAAACTTTATTTCCGAAGTTCGTGCAAAAGCGAAACAGCTAAAAAAAACAATTGTACTTCCAGATTCGCTTGACCCGCGCACAATAAAAGCGGCGCGTATTATTGTTGATGAACAAATTGCTGTTCCAATTCTCATCGGCAGCGAAACAGAAATTCGCGCAAAAGCGGAAAGTGAAAACGTACGCCTGCAGGGCATTCGCGTTATTGATCCGGAAAAATCTGAAAAACTTTCGGACTTCTCGCACATTTATTTTAATCTTCGCAAATCAAAAGGAATACAATTTACCGAAGCGCAGGAAACGATGAAGAAGCCGCTCTTTTTCGGCGCAATGATGATTAAAGAAGGAATGGCGGATGGAAGCGTTGCCGGTTCAATTTCCACCACAGGAGATGTGCTTCGCGCCGGTTTGCTGATTATCGGAATGAAGCCGAATATTTCCGTTGTCTCAAGTTTCTTTATGATGGTCTTTCCGACAAAATTATTTTCGTTTGCAGATTGCGCCGTTGTCCCCGATCCGACCGCTGAACAATTAGCAGATATTGCATTAACTACTGCAGAAAATCATCGCGCATTAACCGGCGAAGAACCAAGAGTTGCAATGCTTTCTTTTTCCACGAAAGGGAGCGCGTCTCATCCGTTAGTTGAAAAAGTACAGAAAGCAACAGCGATTGCAAAACAAAAAAATCCGTCTTTAAATCTCGACGGCGAACTGCAATTAGATGCCGCAATTGTACCGAAAGTCGGCGCATCAAAAGCTCCCGGAAGCAGCGTTGCAGGAAATGCAAACGTTCTCGTCTTCCCGGATTTAAATGCAGGAAACATCGGCTACAAACTTGCACAGCGTCTCGGCGGCGCAGAAGCAATCGGTCCGGTTGTGCAGGGATTATCGCGTCCTGCGTTTGATCTTTCGCGCGGCTGTTCTGTGGATGATATTGTGAACACAACGGCAATCAATGTTGTTATCGGCGCGGTGTAACAACCAACGCATAATGATTAATGTGTGATGTATAATGTATAATGGAAAACAAAAAAGAGAATATTTTAAGAGATAAATCTTTTTCGTTTGCTGTTAGAGTAGTAAAGCTCTACAAATATTTGATTGAACAGAAAAAAGAATTTATTCTTAGCAAACAATTACTCCGTTCTGGAACTTCCGTCGGCGCAAACGTACGGGAGGCGAACAGCGCAGAATCAAAGCCGGATTTTATTCACAAGCCGGGTATTGCACTTAAAGAGATTGATGAATCTTTATACTGGCTGGAATTACTTAAATCAACAGAATATTTAGCTCAAAAGGAATTTACCTCAATTTATTCTGAAGCAGAGGAAATAATTAAGTTGCTCAAACGCTCCATCGTAACTGCAAAAAATCGAAAATAGAATATTATTCACTGAAGTTACGCAAAATGATGTTTAAGGACTCAAAACCTGAATCCCGTCATTCC
>CAYXEE010000046.1:0-10612 GCA_964463935.1 uncultured Chitinophagaceae bacterium
ATAGATGCGCTTATTAAATCTTCAACGCAAAATGATTCTTCAAAAAATAAACAAGCGGGCATACAAGCGCAAAAAGACGAACATTCCGGCGTTATTGCGCTAGTGTTGGTTTCTTTTGCTCTTGCCGGCGTTTTTACTTTTGCCGGATTGCACGCGGCGATGCGGAAGAAAAAAGTTTCGGCAAAATTAGCCGCAGCGCATCCGCAATCTGCACAACAGCCGAAACAAGAAACAACCGCAACGACTTTGAAAGAGAAGAAAAATATTGCCGTGGAAAAAGAAAATGAAGTACAGCGGCAAGAAGATATTGCGCTTGTTGAGCGCTTTCAAACTTCGCCGCAGCAGCTTGAACTTGAAGCGCTGATGAATCTTGCGCCGAAAGGGAAAAAACTCAATTCTATAAAAGTTTCGCCGGCAGCAAGCGCATCGCAGCGGATTTCCACGGCAAAAAAATTACAAACAGGCGTAGGAGAAGTTTTATTGGTTCAAAAAATTAAAGCGATGGAGCGCGGAACAAGGAAAGGAGCGGTAAAATGATTAAAGGTATTTATGCTTCAGGCAGCGGAATGCAGCCGCGTATGCTTCGGCTGGAAGTAATTGGAAACAATATTGCAAATATTAACACAACAGGATTTAAGCGCGATAATATTTTTATTCAAGTTTTGAAAAACGCCGGCTCCGTTAGCGAAACGCAAAGTAATGATTTTGAAGGATTAGATATTGTGCAGTTTACAGACCACGGAGGAGGTTCCTTTTTTCAAACAAATAATCCGCTTGATGTTGCTATTCAGGGAGAGGGCTTTTTTGTCGTGGACACTCCTCACGGCGAGCGGTACACTCGCAATGGAAATTTTTCGCTTGGTTTAGACGGTTCGCTCATAACAGCCGAAGGATATCCGGTAATGGGAAAAGGCGGAAAAATTTTTCTGCCGGACATTAAAAAACTTACGCAAGCGCAGATTGGAATTTCTCAAACAGGTGAAATTACGGTTGATGAAAATATTATTGGAACATTTCGCATTGTTTCATTTACCGATACAACAAAATTGAAGAAAGACGGCAATACGCTTTTTCTTGCAAAAGAAAGAGGAAAAGAGGTTGATACATCAAAAGATTCAACTATTCTGCGTCAAGGATTTTTAGAAGAATCAAATGTTGATGGAATTGAAGAAATGATTCAAATGGTGGGACTGAGCAGAAGTTTTGAATCAGACCAAAAAGCGATTCAATATCAAGACAGCACATTAGAACGCGCAGTTGAAATGGGACGATTATAATTTTTTGAAAAAAAGGATAACGATATGAACAGAGCATTACGTACAGCAGCATCTGGAATGAATGCACAGCAAATGCACGTAGATATTATTGCAAATAATCTTGCAAACGTTAATACTACCGGATTTAAAAAGAGCCGTCCGGAATTTCAAGATTTAATGTATCAAACATTAAAGGCAAGCGCCATTTCACAAAATCCAAATGTACAAGAAGCTGTTGAAATTCAGGTCGGAAATGGAACAATGCCGGTTGCTACGTTAAAATCGTTTGCCCAAGGAGATGCAACGGCTACAAACAATCCGTTAGATGTTGCAATTTCCGGCGAAGGATTTTTTCAGATACGGCGCGCCGACGGAACAATTGCTTACACGCGCGATGGGTCATTTAAAATCTCAGGCGATGGAACGCTTGTTACTTCGCAGGGATATATGCTGGATCCATCAATCAACATTTCAGACAATGTTGTAACAATTAATATCGGCAGAGACGGGACGGTTGAAACAGTTACTGTCGGTGAAACACTGCCGGTAAAAGTCGGACAATTTGAATTAGCAAAATTTGTAAATCCTGCGGGCTTAAAAGCAATCGGAAATAATTTGTATTTGCAAACTGCGGCATCCGGTCAGCCGATGATAAACGCGCCGGCAAGCGAAGGGTTTGGAGAAATTATGCAGGGCGCGTTAGAATCTTCCAATGTTGATGTTGTAGAAGAAATGGTGAATATGATTGTCGCTCAGCGCGCGTATGAAATAAACTCTAAAACAATTAAAACGGTGGAAGATATGCTTTCCATGGCAAACAATTTGAAGCGCGGATAAACGATGCGGATAATGATTTTCATAACGCTGTTATGTTCTTTCTGCTCTGCACAAAATAATATTGAAGCGGTAAAGGAGAGAATTGCAAATGAAGCGCGCCGTCAATTTTCAAATGCCGGAATTGATTCGCTTGTAATTGAATTTCGCGGCGTTTTCCCTCAAAAAGAAATTCCGCCGGAAGCAATTTTTTCTCATCAATTCACAAAAGGGAATAATTCTGTAGCTGTGGAATATGCCGATGAGCGCGGAAGCGCGCATCGTTCGGTAATTTCTTTGCGCCTGCGAACATTTCAAAATGTTTTGCTGGCTTCCGAGCGTATTGCAAAACATCAAACGCTGTCGGAAACAAAATTCCGCCGCGAAATGGTAGAAACAACGTTACTTAACAATCCGCTCGTGTTTGGCTGTACTATGGAAAATTTCCGTTCAACAAGAATGATTACAGAGGGAGCCATGATTACTCAAACGCATATACAAAAAATTCCGCCGGTGCTTCAAAACGAAAAAATTAAAATAATGTCGCGCGTTGCAAATATTCAAGTATCAACGTTCGGCAGAGCAATCAGCGATGGAAATTTCGGCGAGAAAATAATTGTGCAGCCGGAAGGAACGCACGAACGAATTTTAGCGACTGTTATTGCAAAAGGTTTGGCGGAAGTAGAGTAAGCGAGGAATGCTATGAAAAAAATGTTTTTAATAATTTTTGCAACGGCGGTTCTTTTTAGAATTGCCGCTTCGCAGGAAATGCGTGAAAATGCAATGCGCTCGCTTTTCTCCGATCAAAAAGCATCGCGCATCGGCGACGCAGTAACAATTTTGGTTATGGAAAACGCGAGCGGTTCGAATGATGCTTCAACCAATGCCAGCAGAGAAAGCGCCCTTTCGTTAAGCGCATCCGGCAAAGCGGGAAATACAACCTTGCCGAATGTTGGAGCAAGCATAGGCGCGGGAAATTCTTTTAAAGGAGAAGGGACAACAACGGCAAAAGGAATGGTTCATGCAAAAATCAGCGCGCATATAGATTCAGTGAATAGAAACGGAAATTTATATGTAAGCGGCAGCAGAACAATTACCGTAAACGGCGAAGAACAATTGATTGAAATATTCGGCGTTATCCGTCCTTCGGATATTCAAGCTGATAATAGTATTTACTCTTACAATATTTCCGATGCAAAAATAACCTATCGCGGAAACGGAATTGTTTCGGATAAACAAGAGTCCGGATGGCTTACAAAAATTTTCCATTGGCTGTTTTAAGGCGAAGTATGAAAAAATTATTTGTTGTTGGTTTTCTTTTAACTTTTTCGCTTGCTGCAATTTCCGGTACGCGCATTAAAGATCTTGCGTATGTGCAAGGCGTTCGCACGCAGCAGATCATCGGTTACGGATTGGTTGTAGGATTAAACGGCACCGGCGATTCACAGCGTTCAATTTTTACAATGCAATCCGTTACAAGCATGTTAAAACGATTTGGAATTACAGTTCCGCAAAATGATTTGCGGCTTCGTAATGTTGCCGCTGTAATTGTTACGGCAAGCGTTCCGGGATTTGCAAAGGAAGGCGGGCTTGTTGATGTTACCGTTTCTTCGCTCGGCGATGCAACAGGGTTGCAAGGTGGAACATTGTTAATGACGCCGCTTTCAGGGGGAGACGGAATTGTGTACGCGGTTGCGCAAGGACCGGTTTCTGTCGGCGGAATAAATATTTCTGCAAACGGAAGCGAATCGCGAAAGAATCATACCGCGGCGGGCAGAATTCCCGGCGGCGCCATGCTTGAAAAATCACTCTCCAATAATTTCTTGCAGGATTCTACAATGGTTGTTGTAATGTCGCAATCGGATTTTACAACAGCAAAACGAATTTCAGAAGCGGTTAATACAAAAATTAAAAATGGAATTGCAATTGCAAAAGACGGTTCAACTGTTTCGCTTCTTATTCCCGCCGAATATAGAGGAGAAGGAAAATTAGTTGAGTTTATTTCTCTTGTAGAATTATTGGAAGTTACGCCGGATATAAACGCGCGCGTGGTTATTAACGAACGAACCGGCACTGTTGTTGTCGGCGGAAATGTTTCCATTCTTCCCGTAGCAATTTCGCACGGCGGGCTAAATATAGAAGTGCAAACAACTCCGGTAATTTCTCAGCCGCAAGGATTTTCGCGCGGTCAGACAGTTGTTGCGCAAATCTCCGGCGTGCAAACGCAGCAAGACAGCGCGCGGGTGTATGCTCTGGACGGCGCATCAACCGTGCAAGATGTTGCAAAAGCATTGAATATGATGAAAGTTTTGCCGCGCGATATTATTGCAATTTTTCAAGCGCTGAAACAAGCGGGCGCATTAAAAGCCGAATTGGTGATAATCTAATGGCAGAAGTTTCCATACATAGCGTACAACAAACAACCGCAGCGGCAGCCGCCGAAAAAAAGAGCAATGCCAAACTGCAAAAAGCGGTAAAAGAATTTGAATCTGTTCTTGTTGGATATATGCTGAAAAGTTTGCGCAGTACAGTTTCAAAAGAAAATATGTTCGGCGAAAGTTTCGGCGGCGATATGCTTGAAGGAATGTTTGACGCTGAATTAGCAAAGCATGTTTCTTCCGGCGGAAATTTGGGAATTGCAGATATGCTCTATTTTAAATTAACAGGCGAGCGGTTTCCGAAAAAAGCGCCCATCACGATTCCTTCGTTTGCAAAATCTGCGGCGGCTGCAACGGCAAAACGCGATTCAGTTTCTCTTTCTGCTTCAGAACGAATAAAAAATTACGATGCAATTATTGAACGCGCCGCCGAAGCGCACGGCGTAGATTCAAATTTGGTGCGCGCGGTAATTGCTGCAGAATCCGGCGGAAAACCCGCGGCGCAATCAAATAAAAATGCAAAAGGATTAATGCAATTGATTGATACAACCGCTTCGGCAATGGGCGTTAACAATGTGTGGGATCCGAAGCAAAATATTTTTGGCGGAACAAAATATTTAAGCAAAATGCTGGAGCGGTACAATGGAAATATTTCGCTGGCAACGGCGGCGTACAATGCAGGTCCGGGAAATGTAGATAAACACAAAGGCGTTCCGCCCTTTGCTGAAACAAAACAGTATGTGAAACGAGTAATGAGCTATTTAGAACAGTTTAAACAACAGGAGTTGATATCCGATGACGAACAGTAATCAGCTTGCAGAAGTTCTTACAACACAAATTCAACTTTCAGAAGCGTTGCTGGAATTGCTAAAACTTCAACAGCAGGCAATTATCCAATCGAATGAAGAAGAAATATTGAATCTTGTTCGCCGCCAGCAGGAATTATTGCAGCCGCTCAGCGAATTGGAAAAAGAGCGTACAAAATATTCCAAATCTGCGGAAGAATTTGCCGACGAATCAATGCGCGCTCTGGAAATACGTCTTAAAAATCTTGTGCGCGAAATTGTTGAAATAAATAATCAAAACAGAGTATTGATAGAGAACTCTATTCGTTTTGTTCGTCAAACGCTGCGCATTTTAACAAACGATTATCAGCGGAATTTAGTTGATACTCGCGCTTAAATTTTTTTGTGAAGGAAAAACGCTATGCCGGGATTAAATGATGTTCTAGAAGTTGCGCGCCGCGCGCTGACAAGCCAGCGTCTTGGAATAAATGTAACTTCCAACAATGTTGCCAACGCAAGCACGCCCGGATATTCGCGCCAGCGAGTAGATTTTACGCAATCGCCTTCGGTAAAAACGCAGTTCGGAATGCTTGGCAGCGGCGTTACCGCAAGCCATATCGGAAGAATTCGGGAGCGGTTTATTGACCAGCAGATTCGACACAATAACGATGCGCTTGGATTTTCCACAATGCAGCGCAATGTTTTGGCGCAGATTGAAGCGGCGGTTAACGAACCTTCTGAAACAGGAATAAATACTGCGCTGAATAATTTTTTTAACACATTTCAAGAACTTGCGGTGCGTCCGGCGGAAAGTTCCGCGCGCAATAATGTTGTGCAGAAAGGAACGTTATTAACGCAAAGTATTCACCGCTTATATTCCAACATCAATTCGCTCCGCGAAAATCTTACGCAGGACGTGGAAAATAAAGTAAAAGAAATAAATCAAATTTCGAAAGATCTTGCGCAGTTAAACGAACGTATTATTGCTGCGCGCGCCGGCGGCGCAGTTGCAAGCGACCTTGAAGATTTGCGCGATTTAAAAATTGACCGTCTTTCTGCGCTGGCAAAGGTTCAAGTTTCAGATTCCGGAAACGGAGCAAAACTTGTTTCTATGAACGGCGTTTCCATTGTTAATGATGTGGATTTTAACGCAATTAAAATTCAGGCAGACGGCGGCAAATTACAAATTGTATCAGAAGCAAACGGACGGGTTCTTTCTGCAGATACCGGCGAACTTGGCGGAACGCTGACTTCGTACAATTCCACCATTCCAAATTATGTAGAGCGGCTGAATACGTTTGCAAAACGATTGATGGACCGCATTAACGAAGTTCATTCTTCCGGCTATACAATTACCAATCCGACGCAGACGGGAATAATGTTTTTTACAGGAACCAGCGCCGCTGATATTGAAGTAAACTCGCAA
Source organism: uncultured Chitinophagaceae bacterium (assembly GCA_964463935.1). Taxonomy (GTDB): domain Bacteria; phylum Bacteroidota; class Ignavibacteria; order UBA10030; family UBA8401; genus JACFMZ01. The sequence goes on from CAYXEE010000046.1 coordinate 6,659, forward strand.
ATAGCAAACAACGTAAATCTTATCGCCGTCTCCGCCGATGGACGCGCAGGAGATAATACAAACGCGCTTGCGCTTGCCGATTTACTTTCTGAAAAAATGCTTTCGGATAATTCGCAAACGCTTTCGCAGTTTTACGCCGGTTTTGCAAGCGATGTTGGAACGGGAGTGAATAATGCAAAAAATACCGTAACAATGCAGGAACTTATTCTTGCGCAGTTAGACCAGCAGAAATCTTCCGTTTCCGGCGTTTCGGTAGATGAGGAAATGACAAATTTAATTAAATATCAGCGCGCGTACGATGCGGCGGCAAAAGTTATTACTACAGTTAACGAAATGTTTGAATCCCTAATTCGCATGGTATAATAATGAGAGTAACCGAAGGAAATTTTTCTGCAGCATTTATGCAGAATGTAAACAGAAACAGAGAGCGGCTTTCCGAATTGCAGGCGCAGATTGCATCGGGGAAAAAAGTGATGAAAGTTTCCGACGATCCGCAGGCGGCAAATATTATTATGCGCTTGAACAATCTTACCGCCGCAAATGAAAAATATTTGGAAACAATTGTTCACGCGCAATCGCTTGTAGAAATTACCAATCACTCGCTGACCCAAGTTTCCGATATTTTAGTGCGCGTAAAAGAATTAACAACGCGCGCAATCAGCGGAGGGCAGAATAATGCAATGAACGCGGCGGCGGAAGAAATAGATCAGCTGCTGCAGGAAATGGTTACTATTGGAAATACAAAGTTTGATGAAAAGTATATTTTTGGCGGAACAAATTCTACACAGAAACCATTTTTGCTTGCTCCGCTGCGAGACAGCGTTGCAAAAAATCCGAACGGAATAGACGGCAATATTTTTCTGCCGATTAACGACGGCGTGCGGCAAACGGTCAACATCAGCGGAGAAGAAGCATTTCAAGGAACAAAAATTTTTGATGTAATGATTACTCTGCGCAATTCGCTAAAAAATGGAATTGCGCCCGATACGCCGAATGTAGAAGCGCTCGACGGATTTATTTCCGATATGCTGAACAGCGCAGGCAAAACAGGAATTATGCTTCAAAATTTAACTAACAACGAAGAATTTTTAATGGAACAAAAAACGCAGTTGATGAGTATGCTTTCAATTCAACAAGATACCGATGCGGCAGAAAAAGTTACGGAACTGAAACATGCCGAACTGATGCTTGAAGCCGCGCTTTCATTCGGAGCAAAAATTCTTCCCAAATCACTTTTAGACTTTTTGCGGTAATGAAAAATAATTTTAACACGGCAACTATCGGCGGTTTGATTCTCGGCTTCGCCTCTATTTTTGGTTCGTTTGCGCTGGAAGGCGGCGAGATAGACGCGCTTATTCTGCTTCCGCCGATTATTATTGTTTTTGGCGGAACGTTTGCCGCAACGCTAATAGGAACTTCAACAGAAAAATTTTCTACGTTACTGCATTTGTTGAAATTGGTGTTTCTCAATCAGCGCTATGATACGTCAAAAACTATTGAAGAATTAGTACGGTTTTCAACCATTGCAAGAAGAGACGGGCTTCTTGCGTTGGAAAAAGAAATAGATTCTATGAATGTGCCGTTTATTAAAAAATTACTTCGCTTTATTATCGATGGCGCCGACCCGCACATGCTGCGTCAGGTTGCGGAAGCGGAATTACATTCCATTTCAGACCGGCACGATGAAGGAGCAAAAATTTTTCAAAAAATGGGAGGATATTCTCCCACGATGGGAATTATTGGTACGGTAATGGGTTTAATTGCAACATTAGCGGCGGCAGGAGAAGATCCGAATCAGCTTATCCGGCATATTGCTTCTGCGTTTATTGCAACGTTGTGGGGCGTGTTAATGGCAAATCTTGTATGGCTTCCTATTGCCGATAAGCTGCGCCATATTCACAACGAAGAATTTTTTCAAATGCAGCTTGCCGTGGAAGGAGTGTCGTCCATTCAAGCCGGAGAAATTCCTTCCGTTATTCGCGCAAAACTTATCAGTATGCTGCCCACGAAATTGCAGACAGAATTATTATGATACACGGGAAACGAAATACAAAACATAGCGAAGAAAATAACGAGCGCTGGCTGTTAACGTATTCCGATTTAATTACGTTGCTGCTCGGTCTGTTTGTAATTTTGTATGCGATGTCGAAAATAGATTCGGAAAAATACTCGCAGATTGTTGCGGCGTTAGAAGGAGCGTTTGGTAAAGAACGCGCCGTTGTATTAAACGGACATAAAGGAATTATGAAATCGCCGATGCCGGCATTAGATGCAGAGCGCGCAAAAGTTTCACAGGAAATTTCGGATGCAATCGGAAAAATGAATACGAAAAATCTTGTTTCGCTCACACATAACGAGCGAGGCGTTACAATTCATATTATGGAAGAAATGCTGTTCACTTCCGGCAGCGCGGAAATAAAATCGGCGTCGCTTCCAGCGCTGGATACGCTTGCCGCAATGCTGAAAAACATTCCGAATGATATTCGTATTGAAGGACACACGGATAACATTCCCATTGCAACGCGGCGGTTTCCTTCTAACTGGCATCTTTCCGTAGAGCGCGCGTTGAATGTTGGATATTACATTATCAGCAAACATAATTTAAATCCGGAAAAAATTTCCGTTGTCGGATATTCAGAATATAAACCGCTGACGCCGAACGACACGGAAGAACACCGCTCAAAAAACAGAAGAGTAGATATTGTTATTATTACGTCGCTTGCAAATTCAGCGGCAAAAAAATAAAAGGAAGAATGTATGACTACGCATGAAATTCACCATCATCAATTTGGAACACTCGCCGTTGACGACTCTATTGTGTTAACGTTTCCCGAAGGAATTATTGGTTTTGAAAACCTTCGCAAATTTATTTTGGTAAACGACGAGGAAACCGCGCCGTTTTACTGGCTTGTTTCCGTTGAAGAACCGGAAACGACATTTCCCGTTATTCCGCCGAAAATTATTGATGAAACGTACGAAGAAAACCTTTCGCGCAACAACACCGCTACAGTTTTTGCAATAAGCTGTTTACGCGAACAGATTGAAGAATCGTACGTTAATCTGAGAAGTCCGATAGTGATTGACAATACATCGCAAACAGGAAAACAAATTGTGCTTGAAGATGCGCGCTGGAGTTTTCAGCATCCGCTTGCATCCTCTTCTACACGGAAGTAAGAAAGGATAACGCTATGCTAGTATTAACCAGAAAACAGAATGAAGATATTCTCATCGGCGATTCTATCGTTGTAAAAGTTGTCGGTATCTACAGAAACCAAGTAAAAATTGGAATTGAAGCCGGCTCTGAAATTAAAATTTACCGCAAAGAAGTGTACGACAGCGTAAAAAAGAGCAACGTTGAAGCCGTGCGCACCGAACGAGCGCAGGCGGAAAAATTATCAAAATTATTTTCAGAAAAAACCGTTATTTCTTTGCCGCTCTCCTCTGCAACAGTTTCGCAAACAACAAAGCAGAAGAAAGGATAACGCACAATGTTTGTAATTATAGGAATTGTTGTTGTTCTTGCAGGCGTTATGGGCGGATTTGTTATGGCGGGCGGTCCGCTGCTTGTATTGCTGCAAGTAAACGAATTTATCGTTATCGGCGGAGCAATGATCGGCTCGCTTCTTATCAGCACGCCGCCGGACGTTCTTAAAGTTATGGTGCAGAAAATTCCCAAAGTGTTTAAAGGCAATCCGTATTCCGATAAAGAATATCTTGGACTCTTAAAAACATTGTTTGAATTATTCAACATTGCGCAGCGAGACGGTTTAATAAACATAGAACCGCACATCGAACGCCCGGGAGAAAGTTCCATCTTTAAGAAAAATCCATTTTTGCTGAACGATCATCACGCGCTGGATTTTCTTACCGATACAATGAAACTATTGCTCGGCGGCGGCGTTGCGCCGTTCGATCTTGAAGCAATGTTAGACAGCGATATTGAAACTCATCATC
>CAYXEE010000046.1:10622-11137 GCA_964463935.1 uncultured Chitinophagaceae bacterium
GAAAACGGCAGACCGCCGGCGCTTATTCAAAAAGTAGGCGATGCGCTTCCGGGATTAGGAATTGTTGCCGCTGTGCTGGGCATTATTATTACGATGCAGGCAATCGGCGGTCCGCCGGAAGAAGTAGGACATCATGTTGCCGCGGCGCTGGTTGGAACATTTCTCGGCATTCTGCTTTCATACGGATTTGTTCAGCCGATTGCAACAAATTTGGAAATGATGAACGAAGCAGAAGGAAAATATTACGAATGTATTAAAGCGGGAATTGTTGCGTACGCAAAAGGAAACGCGCCGATGATTGTTGTAGAATTTTCGCGGCGCGTTATTCCGCACGGCATGCGTCCTTCGTTTGCAGAAATTGAAACGGCTATGAGAGAACTTCGCGCGGGGAAATAATATGGCAGAGAACGATGATTTACAACCAAGAATAATTAAAAAGAAAAAACACGGACACGGACATCACGGCGGCGCGTGGAAAGTTGCATACGCCGATTTTGTAACCGCTATGATGGCGC
>CAYXEE010000047.1:0-11122 GCA_964463935.1 uncultured Chitinophagaceae bacterium
GACTAATATACCCCTTATTTTGCTTATGTTTTAACTTCTTGCGTAACTTCAGTTATTAATGAAGCATGAATTGATTACATCGATTTTTTATTGTTTTAATATGGTTTGTGCAAAATCAGCCAAAACAACATCGGCTGTTACCTCTCCATAATATCTTTCCATTTTTACATCCGGCTGTCCTGCATTTCCTTTAAGAGTAAGGAATAATTTTCCATCATCTTTTAATGAATATGAAAATTGGTAGCCCGAAGAATTTCCCTTGTCGTCTTCTGCGGTGGTTTCAACTGCACCAGAAGATTGTGTACTGTTTTGTGAATAAGAATAACTTCCACCTCCAATAAATGTTTGTCCTATTTGCGAGTGTATTACAGTTGCGTATTTATTGTTTAGGCGTACATAAATCAGTGATTTTTGCATTTCAATATTACCTATTGACATTGTATATGCAGGAATCACTCCGCGATACCATCCCTGATTACCATTGGTAATAAATTCAACTTTGCTATTTTCAATTTGTTTACTATCAGATGCGCTGGTATCACTCTTCTCGCCAAAAAAATACCCTATAGTCCACAAAATAATTAGCGTAATAAACCACCAACGTTTATAAAATGGTTTTTTAATTACTTGATTCGTATCCATATATTACCTCAAATTCTATTTTTATCCTGCTTTCCTGTTTATTATTTTTTATGTAATACTCCAACATTTGAAAGCCCCATGCTTGATTCGCTCATAAGCCAACACTTTTTAATCAAACCGTCTTCATTGTCAACCAATCTAATATTATTACCATCTTGTGTCCATTTACCCATACTACTTCCTATATTATCCGAATAAGAATATATTCCTCCGTTATAAAAATTTATTTCTATCTGAAAAACTTGGTCATCTAATTTCCAAGTTCCTATTGGAGACAATAATTCGGACTTTACAGTTTTTGAATCAGATTCGTTATCCTTTGTTTTGTTTTTACTGCAATTTATTCCCCCCAAAAAAGCAGTAAGGCAAATCAGTGCTACCATTTTTTTCATATAACCTCCGTTAAGTAGTGTGAAAGTTTTTTAATATACTTTTCGTCTTTTATTTCAGTTGCTTTAACAAAAAAAGCCATTGTTTTTTTAAATTTTTCAAACCAATCAAGTTCATTTAATTCTATAGGTGGGAAAAATATCTTTCCTTCATACCCCGTAAACCAATATGGAAATTCAGCATTTGCTAACGGATATTTATAATAGTGTTCTATGATAAATGTTTTATATAATATAAATTCACGTAACGAATTCTTCTTTTCTTCTTTCCCAACAATAATCCATATTCTGTCTCCAACAGATGCATTTAATTTTTGCCCGGTAAAAGCAATAAAATTTTCTGGTTTAGCCGTACCAAAACTTCCTTCTTCGTTATGGTAAATCAAAAAATGTTTCATTCAATATCTCCTTATAAGTTTGGAAATTGGTGTTATTAAACATTACAAATCTAATTTTACAAGGTTAACGGCTGGGTTAATTTTGCGGTTATTTGAAAAAAAATTGTAAAATAATTTTTCAGGTAATCTGATTGGGTGCTTTGTGTGGCTTGGATTGCAATTTTTACAATTAGAGATTAACTAGTGATGCCATGACCGCAAGCCATGGCATCACTAAACAACAGTAAGCATTGCAAAGGTTTTACCGGATTACAGCAATCTTCGCAAAGTTGAATATAAATCGTTAATATAAATTTGTGGAGTTATACTCCACAAATTACGGTAGGCATTTTATGATAGAGTGTGCTATAAAACTACAGCAGTATGTTGCTCTACAAAAGTAGTTTGGGGATGACCCTAATAGGATGCTTGCAAGACAACTTATACCTTTACAGCAAATCTTTTAATTGCTTCGGGTACACCTCTTCAAATGTATTTTTCCATTCGGAAGAAAATTTATCGTAACATTGTTTTGCTTCGCCGGCTCTTCCTTCGGCAAAAAGAAGCTGTAATTTCATCCTAAATATTTGTTCATTTAGCAAATCGTACGCTAAGATTATGTTACAGCAGCGCAGCTTGTTTTCTATCGAAAGTGTCCCGTTTTGTTTTTTGATGAACTTTTGCAAATGCATTGTTACTTCGTCGCGCAGCGCTTGTTTAATTTCATCAATCGTCTCAAAATGAACGTCCTGTAATAAATTTCCGCGTTCCAGCAATGGCAGAATTTTTTCTATAGTGTATTCATTTTCGTTTATCTTGTTTAGAGATTTTTGATATTCGTGAAAATCACAATACACGTCATCTCCAAAAACAACATGCCAATGCTTATGCGAGTGCTCTACAGTGATGTTTCCTATTTTAGAAAGAAACGCACGCAGTTTATTTATTGTTACTCCGCGTAAATTTTTTGCAGAATCTGCATCAGATTCAGGCCACAATAGTGTTGTGAGTTTTTCGGTGGTAATTCCTTCGTAGCTGTTTTTGGAAAGAAGCACTAAAAGAAATAACTGTAAAATTTTTGGAGTAACCTTATCTGTAATTTCTTTTCCATTCACATCTATCACTTTAAAATGTCCGAAAAAATATAGCGAACTTTTTCGTTCTTGTACTTTTTCTGTTTGTGCGCTATTGTGCAAATTCCTTTTTCGTTTAAACAAAATCCAACCAAACATTGCAGCCAACAGTATTCCACCAATACTGTAAACATATAGCAAATTACTTGCTCTATTCTGCTTTTCCGTTTTTTGCAAAAATGGGTATGCCCGCGTAGAAACAATGTGGTGCGACTTTCCCAATGAATCTTCGCCGGAGTATAATTGCACCATTTGGTTGTTGTACGAATCATAAAAAAATTCACTTCCGCCTGTAGTGAAAAGCGTATCATATAAAAATTCCAGCGAATCGCTGTAGAGTGTTCCTCTATAAAACGAATAGCGAATTCCATCGCCTGTTGTTTTTTTTGTCAGATAAAGATATTCGTTAGTTGAAATTTTATAGAGAGAAAACCATCCGCGAGAAAATAGTTCTATCTCTTTTTTCCATAACCGTTTCATTGTATAGGTGCGCAAGTCGAGAGACCAAAGATCGTAAAAAAGATGTTCGCCGTCGTGCTGACTGCCGGTAAACGAACCGTACCCGCCGTACAATAATATTTCTGTTGAATCTTTCCCTTCTGCAATACCCATCGCTGTGCGCGGCTCGGGAATCTCTCCGCGTGTAATAATTGTATCCCATTGCTCGGTAGAAAAATTATATTTTCGTAAAGTATTTTTAAATGTAAACCAGCCATAACCGCCGAACGAAAGAATATCTCCGTTTAATGGATTGATAAAATAGGGCGCTCCAAATTGTAAACTGTCCGGATTGATGTAGGGATGAAACGGTTTCCATTTTTTTTCTTTCACATTCCAGCGCATAACTTTTCCACTGCCGGCTTGAAGGTTGTACCTCTCTCGTTGTTTAGAATCAAAAAGAACTATCGCAGTCCAATCGGTATTATTCTCTGACGAATCTAAAGAGCGTGTGCGTAATGAATAGATAAATATTTTTTTTCTATCAAAGATATAAAACGAATGTTCTGCATCATTCCAGATAATTCCCGTTCTCCAATCGCGTTCAAAATTCGGTTTGTAAATATTCCATTGGTGCGAAACAAATGTTGTATCGTACTGCCATTGCTGGTGAAGAGGAGCAAGCCATTGTAATCCTGTTTGTATGCCATCACTCTTTCCAATTTCGTCGCGAGCAACGCTGCCTTCTTCTTCGTTCAATTTCCACCAATGAAGAATTTCCTTTTTCTTTATATCTATAATTTGAATATGACGAAGAGCCATTGCCGGGTCCTCAGCATCTCCAAAAATAAGATTTGCGCGTGTTGCGTTTTGGGCGGAAGAAAATTTCCCGGAAAAATAACTTGTATTGTTGCAATACGCAGTAAAAGTTCCATCATACAAATTAAAATTAAACCGAAGTGTATACCACACACCACGATGAAGCAATTTTTTTGCAATTGGAATGGAGGTTTGTGTTTCTTTACCGCCAATGTTTATTCGAAAATACGATGTGTCTTTTTTTGAAGCGCGGTCATACAATACACAAACAGTAAAAATGGAATCCGACGTTAAAGAAAATATCGTTCCATATTTTTGTGCATCCCAAATAGAAATTTCAAATTGAAGTGAAAATGTGTTCGGTAAAATAATCTGCTGTTTCGCGGTAAGATTTAATTGCGAAGAAAACTCATCTAACTTTGTATGACGTGAAAATAGTATGCCGGCAGAAAACGGTAATTCTTGCGAAAAAGAAAAACTGAATAAGCCAATACAATGAATGAATAGGCAGAGAAATTTCATGCAGTCAAAAAGTAGATGAAAATTCAAAAAAATTCAATAAAAATCTGAATTTACACATATGAAAATCCTTGCAATCAAACAATCTTGTTTTCATATTTCAGTATGAACTTTCTTATCGCACCAAATGCAATGAAAGGCGCGCTGACCGCAATACAGTGCGCGCGAATTATTCGCAAATCGTTAGTACGAAAATTTCCTAACGATCAATTCGTTCTTGCGCCGATTGCCGACGGCGGCAACGGAACGCTGGAATGTTTATTGAACGCTTTCGGCGGAACAATGTTTGAAGCAGAAGTAACAAGCGCAATTCCAACGGAAAAAACCGCCGCGCGTTTTGGCGTTCTTCCCGATTCTAAAACCGCAATCATCGAATCCGCTGAAGCAATCGGACTTCATAAAATTGTTCCTTCTCCGCAAACTATTGCATACGGAACGTCTCGCGGAATCGGCGAAATAATTTTAGAAATTGTTGCACGCGGCTGTACAAAAATTTATATCGGACTCGGCGGAACGGCAACAAACGACTGCGGCGCAGGAATGGCAAGCGCGCTTGGGGTTGAATTCGTTAACGAAAAAAAACAGAGTTTACCCGATGGAGCAATTTCTCTGATTCAATTGAATAAAATTATGAATTATGAATTAAGAATTATGAAAAATGTTCGAATTCAGATTTTATCGGATGTAAAAAATTCGCTGCTCGGCAACCATGGCGCGACTTATACTTTTGCAGAACAAAAAGGAGCAAGCAAAGAACAGCTTCCGTATCTTGAAGCATCATTAAAGAATTTTGCTGATGTTGTTGAACAAACAATGAAAAAAGAATTTCGAAATATTCCCGGAAGCGGCGCGGCTGGCGGACTGGGATTCGGCTTGGCGGCGTTTTGCAATGCAGAAATAATCAGCGGAATTGATTTCGCGCTTGATGTAGTGCAATTTGATGAAAAATTAAAAAACTGCGATTGTGTTATTACATGCGAAGGAAAAATTGATAGTCAAACAACATTTGGAAAGGGAATTGCAGGAATTTCCGAGCGCGCAAAAAAATATAATAAACCGATTCACGTTTTTGCCGGAAGAATTGACGGCGACGAGGAACAATTAAAAGAAAAACTCAATCTTGCTTCGTTAACGCAAATTTCTCCCCGCGAGATTTCTATAGAACAAGCGATAAAAGATGCAAGCTGGCTTCTGGCAGACGCAGTGTTTAATAAAAATTTTTAGCTTATGCGGCTTTAATTGAAGAATCTTTGCGTCGAAGCGTTGTATCACCAAAACCAAATAATAAATTTTGCACTAAAATATCTTCATCAAGTTCGTCCCAATGCAGCCCTGTTCCTCCGCCGCTGATTGTGTATGCTAAGCGCTGTTCCGGCGCGGCATTAAGAAGGCGGGGAAAATATGCGATAGGAATAGTAAGCGTTCTTCCGTCAGAAAATTCAACAGAGAAATCATTTTCTGAAAAAACAACTTTTTTTGCCAATGCTTTACTCTCCAAAGTATTCATTCCAGTTTCTTAGTCTCAAATCTTTGTTTTTTGATGTAACATTTGCCAATTGTTTTAATTCGCTTGACGATAATCCGTATGAATCTGCAATTTGTATGTTGGGCAGTATCCATATTTTTGCGATTGCTTCTCCTTTTCTCACATGAACATGAACCGGCTCGCGCGGAATGCCTTCATTTGAATAAAAAAAAAATTGTATCCTTGGTATCGAAATATAACTGGCATAATTAAAATTACTTGTTTGCATAAAGAATGGCAAGAAAATATTTTTTATCTTTACAAGACTAATTGAGTTTTACAATGACAAAACAAGAAATATTAACGTATCTTAAAAAACACGGCAGTGCGGATGTTATTGCAAAAATGAAGCATTTTGGAATTGAATCTCCAAAAGCATTCGGCAATACTGCGCCGCAGTTACGCGCGCTAAAAAAGCAAATCGGGAAAAATCATAAACTTGCTCTTTCGCTGTGGAAAACAAAAATCTACGAAGCGCGAATTCTTGCCGCGCTTATCGCCGAGCCGGAAAAAGTTACTGAAGAATTGATGGAACAATGGGCGGCAGAAATTGATTCGTGGGCGGCGTGCGATACGTGCTGCGGCGAATTATTCTGCTACACGCCGTTTGCAATTCAAAAAGTGTTTGAATGGAGTTTGCGAAGCGAAGAATATGTAAAGCGCGCCGGATTTGTTTTAATCGCCGCGTTAGTAATTCATCGAAAAGAATTTGAAGACAATATTTTCCGTTCATTCTTTCCGCTCATTATCCGCGAATCAACCGATGAACGAAATTTTGTCCGCAAAGCGGTCAACTGGGCGCTTCGTCAAATCGGAAAAAAGAATAAAACGCTTCACAACGAATCTAAAAAAATTGCTGCCCGGCTTTCGCGTTCTAAAAATTCTACCGCCCGCTGGATTGGCGGAGACGCGGTAAAAGACTTACATACCGATGCAGTTCTGCGAAGAATTAAACGAAGCGCGACGCAAACAAAAAAATAAAAATATAACAGAAATGCTTTTTGTTTTGTATTTTACAGAGGCAATACAGTTCTCATAATCGTTTGACAAATTAATTTAAGGAGGTATTATGTTTTTCTTAGTCTCGCTTATTTTTGCAGTTGCATTTTTCTTTGCATCGCGCGAATACAAAAAAAATCCTAACACAGCCGGAACAGGAAATATTTCTCTTCTGCTTTCCGGCGGCGCGTTTATTATTGCGCTCGCGCAATGTTTTACCACCATACCTGCCGGACACGTCGGCGTGGTAGATTTCTTCGGCGTTGTTTCCGAGAACACTTTGAAATCGGGAATTAACTTCGTCAATCCGCTGGCAAAAGTTGTAAAAATGTCCGTAAAAACTCAGGAAATAAAAGAAGTGATGGATGTTCCTTCAAAAGAAGGATTGACTGTTCAACTGGAAGTAAGTCTGCTGTACCATTTAAATCCTGAAAAAGCTGCCGATGTGTACAAAACAGTCGGCGAACAATATGAATCGGTAATTCTTGAACCGCAATTCCGCTCTGTTACGCGCGGCGTAACGGCGAGTTTTGAAGCAAAAGCATTGTACACTTCGGAGCGGGAACATCTTTCAAAACTTGTGTTAACGGAAGTTATAGCTGCAACCGAACAACGGGGCGTAACCGTTGAAAGCGCGCCGCTTCGCAGAGTTACGCTTCCCGCCGGACTTTCGGCTTCCATAGAACAAAAACTGCAATCGGAACAAGAAAGCCAGCGCATGCAGTTTGTGTTAACAAAAGAAAAACAGGAAGCAGACCGCAAGCGTATTGAAGCGCAGGGAATTTCCGATTTCCAAAAAATTGTTAATCAAGGATTAAATCAGCAATTGTTAACATGGAAAGGAATTGAAGCGACTGAAAAACTTGCAAACTCTACAAATACAAAAGTAATAATTGTCGGCGGTAAAGACGGCTTGCCGATGATTTTTGATGCAAAATAATTACTTTACTCAACGTCCCGATTTTTTTTTCGGGACGTTTTTATTTTGTGCCGCTCTTGCATAGCGAGACTTTTTTTATTTCTTACTGAAGTTACGCATGGAAGAGAAAAGTCAACGTCATTCCAGCCCTACTCTGTCGTTCAGGCGGGCATTTTCCGAAGGAATCTCCCAAAGGGATCCCTTCGGGACGGGCATGATGACTTTACTTTGTTAGGTGGATATTTTTTTTGCGTAACTTCAATTTCTTAAAGCAATGAATCCCTTTTTTAAACTATCTCCATCACTAAAACGCGATGCAATAATTATTGCCGCCGTCTGCTCTATTCTTTTTTTACTTTTTAATCAATTTGCTGTTCTTCACACTCTTATCGATAACATTATTGCATTCACGCTTTGGGATATTCATCAGTTTGTATTTGCTGTTGCAGTAATAATTTCTGCGCTGGCATTTTTTGCTTTTCGGCGCTGGCGCGAACTTCAAAATGAAATGAGCAAACGCCGCGAAATAGAAAAATCTCTTCTTGAAAGCGAAACGCGCAGCAAAGCATTACTAGCGGCAATTCCCAATTTAGTGTTTCGCATAAATCGCAGCGGAACATTTTTAGATTTTAAGGCAGATAACGAAGCGGATTTGTTTGTCGCTCCTAAAAAAATTATCGGAAGTTCAATTGCAGAAATTATGCCGAAAGAATTTGCTTCCCGCGCGATGACGGCAATTCAGGACGCCCTTTCTACAAATCAAATGCAGTATTTTGAATATGAACTTCCTATTCAAAATATTCCTCAACGGTTTGTAGCGCGGTTTGTTGTAAGCGGTACAAACGAAGTACTGGTTCTCTGTCGAAATATAAATGATACAGAAGCAATTTCTGAAGCGCTGGTAAAATCGCAAACGCGATTCCGTGAAGTGGTTGAAAGTTTAAATGAAGGCGTTATTATTACCGATCTTCTCGACAAAATTGTTTATATCAACAGTAAAATGAGCAAAATATGCGGATGGAGTTTTGAAGAAATTAAAGAAAAAGCCGTACATCAAATTCTTCTGCCGCAGCGCCGCTGGAATGAAAGCGTTGAAAAAATCATTAACAGTTCAAACGGAATAACCGCGCATTTTGAAACAGAATTTATTAAAAAAAACGGTTCTGCAGTTTGGTTAGAAGTTTTCAGCTCTCCGTACAAAGATGAACACGGCGCAATTATTGGCACGGTAGATACAGTTGTAGATGTTACCCGCCGCAAATGGAACGAACGGCTTCAATCTGCGCTCTTTCGCATAACAGAAATTACACAATCTACACAGGAACTTGACGAATTTTTTGCAAAGCTTCATTCCGTTATCGGCGAACTGATGTATGCAAAGAATTTGTACATCGCGATGCACGATAAAACATCGCAAATTATTTCATTTCCATATTTTGCAGATGAAATTAATACTGTTCCCGCCCCTAAAAAATTTTCCAACGGCTCTATGGAGCGTGTATTACAAAGCGGAGAAATATTTCATTCGCCGCGGCAGCAATTCTTGCAAATGGTTGAGCGCGGTGAAACAGAATTTTTCGGCGCAGCGGCGGTGGATTGGCTCGGCGTTCCGCTCAAATCCGGCGATACCACGTTCGGCGCGCTTGTTGTGCAAAGCTACAAAGAAGAAATTCAATTCGGCGAAAAAGAAAAAGAAATTCTTGTTTTTGTTTCACAGCATATTTCCCGCGCTATTCGGCAAAAATTTGAAGAAGAACGATTCCGGGCTGTATGGGATCATTCCACCGACGGTTTACGTGTAACGGATAATCTTGGAACTATTATTATGGTTAACGACGCATACTGCGCGTTGGCGGAAAAAACAAAAGAAGAACTTATCGGCAGACCGTTTGAAGCCGCCTACAGCAACGACGAATCTGCCGTAATGAGAAGCATTAGCATGTACCGCGAACGGTTTGAACAGAATTTATTTAAACCGCGCGACGAACGCGGCATGCAATTATGGAACGGAAAAGAAAAAGTTTTTGAAATCTCAACATCCTATATCATGCTCGGCATAAATGAAAAAATGCTTCTTACAATTTTTCGCGATATTTCAGAGCGAAAAAAATTAGAAGAACAGTTAATGCATGCGCAAAAAATGGATTCTATCGGGGTGCTTGCCGGCGGCATTGCGCATGATTTCAACAACGTACTTTCTATGATTATGGGTTCGGCAGATTTAATAAAAAGCAGAACAAAAAATCTCCCCGATATTTCTAAATTTGCGCAGCTTATTTCCGGCGCTGCCGAACGGGGATCGGGAATTGCAAAACAATTATTACTTTTTGCCCGCACAGAAAAAAGCGTTATGAAGCCGCTTTCGCTTTCATCGGCGGTAACAGACGTATGCAAACTGCTTGAACACTCGCTTCCAAAATCAATTAGTATTACTTTTTCGGCTGAAACATCAAACGATATTGTTCTGGGAGATGAAGATCAACTGCATCAAGTATTGATAAATCTAGCGGTTAATGCGCGCGATGCAATTGAACAAAAATCACACAATGGAACAATTTCATTTTCTGTTTCTGAAATTCGCGGCGAATTTCTGCGGAGCAATTTTCCATTAGCGCATGAAAATCTTTATGTTGCGCTTCGCGTGCGCGACAACGGCTGCGGAATGGATGAGCAAACGGTTCAAAAAATTTTTGAACCGTTCTTTACAACAAAAGAACGCGGCAAGGGAACCGGACTCGGACTTTCTATTGTTCACGGCATTGTAAAAAACCACAAAGGTATTGTAGATGTAAAAAGTTCGCCGCGAACAGGAACGGAATTTACTATCTATTTCCCGGCGGCGCTTGTTCTTGAAACCGTTGAAGAAAAACCGGCGGCAATGCAATCAGCATACAACAAAATTTCTAAGAAATACGGCGGCAAAAAAATTCTTGTTGTTGACGACGAAGCGCAAATTGCAAATACGGTTTGCGAAGAGTTGGAATCGGAAGGATATTCTGTTGTAACGGCGTTAAACGGCGAAGAAGCATTAACTATTATCCGAAATCAGAAAGAACTTTTAGCATTAGTCGTCAGCGATCTTGGAATGCCCGAAATGGATGGAAGAGAGTTGTTGAAAAAAAGCAGAGCAGAAGGGATTAAACTTGATTTTATTTTTATGACGGGATATCTTGACCAAACATCAAAATCCGAATTGTTGAAGCTCGGCGCAAAACAAGTATTGATGAAGCCGTTCTCTCTTGAAGATATTACGCGCGCGGTAAATGTAATTATCGGCGAATAATTTCAGCGCGCTTTTTAAGATCAGTACTGAAGTTACGCAAAACAAGAAAAACGTCATGCCCGTTCCTAAGGAATCCCTT